>QIAR01000286.1:0-313 GCA_003225595.1 Acidobacteriota bacterium
TCCAAACTTGCGCGCCATCTCAGCCAACATTTTTATTCTTGGATCGTCGGCGGCACCAGGTGAGAAGCGAAGTTCGAGGTTAAGGAATGCTCCTTCCGGCGACAAATCAGACGATGCCAACAGGTGAAGCAGACTCTCCCAATCATTCTTGCCAATAGTTCCCGAGATCTTAACTTTGTGTTGCAGTGGTTGCTGATTAAAGCGGTGTGTTATTAGGGTGCCCGGTTCAGTCTTCGCTCGCACAGTTTCAACGGGTTGCCCGAAGAGAAGAAAATTCGGTATCTGCGGTGGCGACACTTGTTCGAAGGCGCTA
>QIAR01000286.1:361-1637 GCA_003225595.1 Acidobacteriota bacterium
TTAGCAACCGTCCCAAGACATTCACACCCATCAAGGCATCTCCGTTTTGCACCTTTGCTCCCCAGAATTGATCCTTGGCGGATTCCTCGACGATGGGTTTGTTACCAGTTGCAAGCAGGAGTTGACCAAACGTTGTCTGATTCTGGGCCAGCTTCACTCGAAGAGACCAACGCATCACTCGAACCCTAATGTGCTCCCAATCAGCCCGCGTGCGACACTGCTGCGAGTGATGTACGTCCGTCCGAGCACATGCTGGATCTCGTTGAAAATCGGGTCGCGCACCTCGGCATCGAATTGCGAGATCCAACGGTTTACGTGGTCCGCATCGGGCGGCTCAATTTCACATTTTCGGTAGTCGGCTATTATCGACGCAACCCCATCCAAGAGCTTCTTGCTGGCCATGAGCACGTTCCTCACTTCTGCCAAAATCGTCGTCCTATTATAGTTCTGAAATCCGGGACAGACGGGACGTTCCCCAGTTCTCCGAAGATTAGCGACAGCCCGGGAAGTATCATAGGTCGAGTAGGGAGCCGTGACCACGCGTCAACACAAGGTTGACACTCAACTCGGCCGAGCCGCAGTCCAGATCTTTGCCGCCAATGATCGCATGAACCAGGTTCTTATCGAACATCTTGACCCTACCGCCTGGAAAGCCAAACCGCCGACAGCCAAACCGCCCGGCAAGGCCCGCAGCATTGCGGCGATCTTCACGCACATGCACAATGTCCGCTGCAAGTGGGTCAGGCTTACAGCTCCGCATTTGAAGATTGCAACACAGCTCAACCGCGCGCACTGCGCGCCGCAGCAGGTCCTGGCTGTGATGGAGAATTCGCTGCTGGCAGGCGACGTTTCCAAACAGACGCACGATACAATCAGCAAACAATTGCAGGACCCACAGATTTAGTCGAAGGCGGATGGACGATCCGGCTCGGCCGCCAAACCTGGGCGCAATCGCCGGGCTGATCCTGGGTTCTCCAGAATTTCAGAGAAGGTAGTCGATCGATTTCGGGAGTGTCGCTACTTTTGGCTGGAGCAGCGCTTTTTAGGCGAAGCAGGTTCTTGGGTGGAGCAGCACCTTTTGACGGCGCAGCTTTTTTGGCGGGCGCAGCGCTTTCTGGGTGGAGTAGGGTTTTGGGTGGAGCAGCGCTTTTGGCGGGCGCAGCGCTTTTTGGGTGGAGTAGGTTTTGGGTGGAGCAGCGCTTTTGGCGGGCGCAGCGCTTTTTGGGTGGAGTAGGTTTTGGGTGGAGCAGCGCTTTAGCGCTGCATAAACTCTGCA
>QIAR01000287.1 GCA_003225595.1 Acidobacteriota bacterium
GCCATGCCGTAAAGGTTGTTTAAGAATCGGCTTCAGCTGCTGAGGAGCTGCTTATGGCAATTACGCGACGCATATTTTTGAGGAACAGCGCGCTTGCCATCGTGGGCACGGCCGCTATACCGGCTTTCCTTACTCGCGCTGCTTACGGCACAGCGGAACCCGGAACGAAGAACAAACGCCTGGTCGTGATCTTCCAGCGCGGCGCCGCGGACGGCCTGAACATAGTCGTGCCTCACGGCGAGCAGGCGTACTACGCCATGCGCCCAACCATCAATATCCCGCGCAGCTCGGTGATTGACCTCGACGGCTTCTTCGGCCTGCACCCATCCATATCCCCGTTTCAGCCCCTGTGGCAGCAGGGCCACCTGGCTATCGTCCATGCTGCCGGCTCGCCTGACCCCACACGCTCGCATTTCGACGCACAGGATTTCATGGAATCGGGTACGCCGGGGTTAAAGGCCACCGATGACGGGTGGCTGAACCGCGCTCTTCATTCTCTCCCGCCACCGAAATCCGCATTCCGCGCCATCGCTCTTGGCCCGTCATTGCCTCGCATAATTTCTGGCAGCGAGCCCGCGGTAGCAGTCAACAACATCAGCGATTTCCGAGTAGGCGGCAGAAATCCATACGCCGCCCCCTTCGCCAACACTTTCGAAGCCATGTACGAACAGTCTGTTGACTCCGTACTGCACGGCACTGGACAGGAAACCCTCGAAGCAGTGAAGATGCTGAAGTCCGCTGACCCCGCACACTACATGCCCGCAGCCGGAGCTAACTATCCGGGCGGTCGCTTTGGCGACAGCCTGAAGCAACTTGCGCAGCTCATAAAAGCCAACCTCGGGGTGCAAGTCGCTTTTGCCGACATCGGCGGCTGGGACCACCACGTAAACGAAGGCAACACCCAGGGCCAGATCGCGAACCTTCTCCGCGATTTTTCGCAGTCACTAGCCGCCTTCTGGATTGATCTCGGCGATCTCGCCGAAGAAACAGTCGTGGTCACCATGTCGGAATTCGGACGCACCGCCCGCGAGAACGGAAACCGCGGCACCGACCACGGTCACGCCAATGTCATGTTTGTGATGGGCGGTTCGGTAAAGGGCGGGAAAGTCTACGGGAAGTGGCCCGGACTCGATCAATCTCAACTGTATGAAGGACGCGATCTGGCGGTCACGACAGATTTCCGCCGCGTGCTAGGCGAGGCGGTGTATCACCACCTGGGCAATAAAAGTTTGGACAAAGTATTCCCAGGCTTCGAGAATCGGCCGGGGCAATTTCTGCACTTCCTCAGCTAGCTCCGATCCCTACTTCTGCCGAGTCAGCGCTGCGCTGACGCCAGGTCTGCGGATTATGGGGCGCTTTAAGCTCATGGCTAGAGGCTAAGAGCTTAGAGCTCACAACTCGATCAACACATCTTCGTTTTCTATCTTCAGCGGATACACCGCGACTTTCGCCGCCGGACTGTGCACTGCTTGTCCCGTCTGAGGATCGTACTGCCAACCATGCCACGGACAAACCAGCTTTCCCTCTTCAATCATCCCTTGTCCCAGCGGGCCGCCGCGATGCAAGCAAACGTTGTCCATAGCGGTGACTGTACCGTTCACGTTAGCAACGCAGATGGTCTTGTCGCCGACGGTGAATTCTTTGGCTTCGTTTTCTGCGGGAAGTTCAGCCTTGGAGGCGAGTTTCACAAACTCCGACATGGCGTTGGTGCTTTCGATAAGCAATTAGAAATTTGCAGATAGCAGGTAGCGATTAGCGCTTTGCCCCTTAGCCTAGAGGACCATTGGAGAAGGCAAAAAACCACAGGAAAGAACTGATCTGGACTGGCTAAGTGCTAATGGCTAAAAGCTAATTATTTCGGCTGCAAAGTCTGCGCGATCATTACCTGGCGCTTAAAGTTCTCCACCATGCTCTCATCCAGACGCACTTCGGTGGGCTTTTTGGCCAGCGACATCTGGTCGATCTTGTCCTGCAGCTTGAGCAGCGCGTAAAAAAGGTTTTCCGGACGCGGCGGGCAGCCAATCACATAAACATCAGTGGGCACGATCTTATCCACACCCTGGAGCACGGCGTAGGTGTTGAAAGGTCCACCCACCGACGAGCAGGCGCCCATCGAGATCACCCACTTAGGGTCGGGCATCTGGTCGTAGATGCGCTTCACCACTGGCGCCATTTTCAGGGTCACGGTACCGGCGACAATCATCAGGTCACTCTGCCGCGGGCTGGGACGGAACACCTCCGAGCCGAAACGCGCAATATCAACACGCGCCGTCGACGACGCGATCATCTCAATAGCGCAGCAGGCGAGCCCGAAAGTCATGGGCCACACCGCCGACTTGCGCGCCCAGTTGAAGACGTAGTCCACCGTAGTGATCAGGAAGTTCTTCTCGAATTTATTCTGCAACCAGCCCATGTGGTCCCTCGAAGCCTCGTTCCAACAGGAAAGTAACCGGATACATTCCAGTCTAGGGGGAGGCAGGGTGCGTGTCAATGGAGCGCTGGGATAGGAACCAGTGTTCCACGTGGAACATTTTGTACTAGCGATGTTGTACGTACAGTAATATACGCATCGCATCTGCAAAGACATGAAAGGGCAGGCGGAAGCGACTTCTCGGAAAGGGCCGCGAGACATTGGGGCACCCGGCAAAGGCTTGCGGGCGGGCTGCCGACATATCGGCAGGGGGTGGGACTGTCTTCACCTCTGTACGGCTAGGTCCCACCCTTTGCGCGGCGCAAATGCCCGCTTTGCAAACGAAGACGGACTCTATTCACCAGTCTATTCGTCATCCCGTCCTTGTTCGAGGTTCGGAAAGGAAGTTCAGCGGGTACGCCGGAAGTCCGTCTGGGGGCCACGGAACTATGAAGGCAATAATATACTTGCCGGCCATGTACAAACTTCTCGCCGATGAGAGCGGGCTGAAGGCTGCGGAAGACAAAGTCTGTGTGGTCGTCGGGTTTGTTGGAAGCGTTGAGCAGTGGGACGCATTTAATGTCGCTTGGAAACGAGTGCTCGATAATTTTGAAGTGCCAGTCTTTCACGGATTGGAGTTTTGGGACTGGCATTATAAAGACGGGCAAATTAAACGTGAAGGGCCTTATCGCGGATGGACCGATGAAGACGACTTTGCCTTTGTTGATGCACTCCTCAAGGCGGTCGAAGATGCGAAGTTGATTAAGACAGGTACGGGGATTGTCATTGAATATTTCTTTGAGCTTACCGAAGATGAGCGCAGGTGGCTCACTACATCGGCGCTCTACGGCAAAGACTGGGGACAACGAGGGAAGCCCAATGATCCGTGGTTTGCTGCCTTCCAAAGCACAATTCTGGCTGCTGGGGCACTCGTCCCGATTGGCGAAAAACTGTATCCCGTATTTGATATACGGAACTCGCCCAGCCGAAAGAAAAAACCAGAGCAGGATAAGGCCCGTGAAATCTACGCGGAAATCTTAAACCAAAGCCCGAGCGTGAAAGTAAGGGATAGGCTGGGAGAGTCTCTGGTATTCGGCACCAGAGAGCAGCATCTAGGACTACAGGCCGCGGATCTGTTGGCCAATCGCTCACGGGTGTACGTCGTGGACGGTCTCGGTGATGACAAACTCTCCAATCGCATTGGGAAGTTCCTTGAAACCGGCAGCGGATATACCAAGATGCTGAATCTGCGCGGTCTCGATCTTCTTCTTCGCGGCTGTCCGTTCAGAACCACTTTCTGGAGAATAGAGGATTTTAAAACAGCCGAGCCGGACTACCTTGAACGTATGCGTGGTGCGGGACTCGGTGTTGTTGCGTACAAGGGTGCCCGCACCGGCGAGTACTACGCGCACCACATTAAGCCTACGAGGATTCAGAAGCTGAAGAGATTGGGGGTTTACGGCGATTTGGTATATATCGA
>QIAR01000288.1 GCA_003225595.1 Acidobacteriota bacterium
CTCCGATCACAGCTCGGCCAACGGAGCATGGCTTATGTCGGATGGGGCACTTCGTTCTTCGATATGGATAACGACGGCTGGTTCGACCTCTTCGTAGCCAATGGGCATGTCTACCCGCAGATGGATGGTGTGCCGGGCAGCGCAGCGTATGCCGAACCCATGCTGTTGCACCGCAATAATCGCGACGGCACTTTCGATGAAGTTTCCGCTCAGGCGGGCCTCGCCGACATGCCGATGAAATCACGGCGGGGTACGGCATTCGGCGATATCGCCAATAACGGCAGCATCGATATCGTGATTCTGAATGTAGGCGAGCCGCCGTCGCTCTTGCTGAATACTTCGAAGAACACCAATCATCGCGTCTTGTTCAAGCTTGTAGGCACCAAGAGCAACCGGGCTGCGATTGGGGCTCGCGTCACCATTCATGCCGGTGGCGTAACACAGTTTGACGAAGTCCGCGGCGGTGGCAGTTACCTTTCACAAAATGACCTGCGGCTGCATTTCGGACTCGGCACAACTAATAAGATTGATTCCGTGGAGCTCCGCTGGCCCAGCGGCAAACTGGAACGGTTGAAAGACGTTTCGGCTGACAACATTTACACAATCATCGAGGGGCAGGGAATCAAAGACACAACCCCGCTGGCACCAGAGGGAAAGTGAAGCGGGTAAAGGGAGCCCGCTCCCGGAACGAGCATTATTTGACGTAGTTTCGGCACACCAGACGTGTCGAACCACTTTACGATATTGATGCCGGCTAATCGGCGCCCTAACTATTAGTTTAACTTTTTGATTGACAGCGCCCTGCGAAAGTATCAGAATCCGCTCAATCGTCTAATCAGCCAATTTGCTAAGAGCGCCCTCGCCCGAAGCATTCGTTTGCTTTCGTTGTTGCTTTTGAGATTCTGCTCCCGCGACCCGGGGCAGCCTTCCCCCGAGAACCCCATCACCGCTCACGGTGGTGGGGTTTTTGAGTTTTTGGCAATGATGTGGCCTTTGAGTTTATAAAAGGAACAGAATGGCGAGTCCAACCATCACGACTTCCAGCACGCCTCGCCTGAGACGGGCGCTGACGCTTTCGGACCTTATCCTCTACGGCATCATTGTGATACAGCCAGTGGCGCCAATGTCGGTGTTCGGCGTGCTCAGCCAGCGCGGTCGCGGCCACGTCGTGACCACGATCCTGATCGCCATGGTCGCGATGTTGTTCACGGCCATCAGCTATGGTCGCATGGCGCGTGCCTACCCAAGTGCCGGCTCCGCCTTCACCTATGTCGGCCAGGAGATTAATCCCGCCCTCGGATACGTCACCGGCTGGAGCATGGTTATGGATTACATGCTCAATCCCATGATCTGCATCATCTGGATCAGCCAGCAGGCGCATGACTTCGCCCCGGGCATACCGTACTGGGGTTGGGCGATTTTCTTTGCACTCGTTTTTACAGGTTTGAACATCCAGGGTGTCAAGACATCGGCCCGCGTCAACACCGCGCTTGCAATGGGCATGGGTGTGGTGATTGCCATCTTCTTCGTCGCCGCGGCACGTTACATTTTTGGCGTTCCACACGGCGGCCCCGGGTTCTTCACCCGCCCCTTCTACGATCCGCAGATGTGGAACGCGAAAGCAGTATTGGGCGGAACGTCCATCGCCGTACTGACCTACATTGGCTTTGACGGCATCTCTACGCTCTCTGAAGAAGCCGAGAATCCGCGCCGCAATATTCTGTTGGCTACGGTCTTCACTTGTCTGGTGATAGGTATTCTTTCCGCTTTAGAAGTTTATGCGGCGCAACTGGTATGGCCGGCTTCGCAGCCTTACCCGAACGTCGACACGGCATTTACCTATGTGGCTGGCCGCGCCTGGCGGCCTTTATTCGCAGTAGTAGGGTTCACGCTGGTGGTGGCCAACTTCGGCTCTGGAATGGGGGCACAGCTCGGCGCCGCCCGTTTGCTGTATGGCATGGGACGCAGTAAGGCGTTGCCGCAGTCGTTTTTCGGCGTGGTCGATCCCAAGCGGCGCGTTCCCCGCAACAACGTGCTTTTTGTAGGTGGTCTGGCCTTGGCGGGCGCTTTTCTTCTGCCCGCGGTGGCTGGAGCAGCTACTGGTTACGAACTCGGAGCCAACTTGCTGAACTTTGGCGCCCTCATCGCCTTCATGGGTGTCAATGCCGCCGCTTTCGTTCGCTACTATCTACGCGAACAGGAGAAGAAACTCGTGAATTTGGTGCCTCCCGTGCTGGGCTTCTTCATCTGTTTTCTTCTCTGGTGGAATCTCAGCACCAAGGCGAGGGTATTTGGAGCGCTCTGGATGGCTGTGGGTATTGCGTTCGGCGCGTGGAAAACCCGTGGCTTCCGTGGCGATCTGGTGAACTTCGAATTACCACCGGAAGAAGAGTGAGGGAATGCAGATTGAATTCTCAGATTTCAGAATCAGAACGCAGCCTGCATCGAGCTCGAGCGAACCTCTTCAAGCTGACTTCTGCCGGACTTCGGCTACTGCGAAGCCACGTTCCAACCTTTCACTTCCACGCTTGGCTTTGCCGTCCCTAACTCGGCGGCCCGGTACGTGGCCGTGACCTCCCGCTTTTCTCCCGGCAGCAATGAGAAATAGTTGTCTTCCCATAGCACGGGCAGGATTTCTTCGCCACCCGCACCCTTGTCTACCTTCAAGCGAATGAAGAATGCCAAGCTCTTGCTTGGATTTTCCAGCGTCACGTGCGTAACGGAGTCTTCGCTCTTGCGCTCCGTACGGCTTATAACTTTCAGCGCGATTTTAGGCAACGTGCGGAGCTCAGTGTAGTCAGCATATGAAGCTGTGGGAGTCATGTACCAGTTTGACTTCTCCCAATCCAGAGTTTCAGGTTTGGTCGAGAGCCAATAGAAGTTTGATCCGACTACTTTCCCGCTGGTGTCCTCGAGCCGGAGCACCAGGAAATAAACTGGCGTGAGGTCCTGAAGTTCGGGTAGGTCGAATACTTTGTTTGTGCTGTCAGCGGCTGCATCCAGCGAGGCTTCTTTCGAGAACTTCTCCGCCATGTCGATGTTGTAAATCCTTGCCGTAAGTTTCAATCCCCGTACATCTTGATACTGGCTGCTGACCAGCCAGATGGAACGGTCATCGTAGGAATACACTGGGTGAAGCGGTTCCATTGCCTTTTTGGCTCCGAAGTAACCCCCTCCCGGACGCAGGTAGTAGTCATATAGGTGCCAGATAATCGACGGCCATGCATTGTTAAGCATCCACTGAATGACGCCAGTCGCCGTGTACTTGTCCCGGCTGTATGCCTCGAACATGGCGCGAATGCCTTCGTAGCCCATAAGCTGCGATTTGAATCCGAAGTCCTCAGCGTTGTCGGCTTGGCCATAGCGAGCTTTCAGCGCATCCGTGTACACCTGGATGGTCTTGAACTGCCCACCACCCGCGTGGTAGTTCCAATAATCATCAATAGGCCACAAATGATCGTCAGGCAGCATTGCGCGCAGGCTCTCGACTGGAGGCACCGCCGGTCCGGGACTGGTCTCCGTATTGAACCCATACGCACCACCGCATCCGCCTGGGTTGCAGTGATGGGGCCCGCTCTTGGCATCCTCCGTCCAATAGGAAGGAGCGATGTACTCGTACGGCCCGGTCATCTTCACGCCGCTTTCTCCCGTGACCGAAGTCGGCTTGGCTGTCGCTGAGGAAACGACCGGATTCGGCCAGCGGGCCTGCTTCTCCACATTGAGATACATCTCTTCTACGTCCGGAGGGGGCGGATTGTCGCTCCCGTTCATCCACATCACCAGGCTGGGATGACTGCGCAGGCGATAGATCTGGTCCTGCAGCGAATCTTTCGCGATGTCGTAATCCTGCGGCTTCCACCTTGCCCAGTGTTCCCAATGATCACAACAGCACCATCCTGCCATGATCAGAATTCCCTGCCGGTCGGCGAGATCGAAGAATTCCTCATGCTCGAGTTTACCTTCCAGGCGAATCGTATTCAGGCCCATGTCGCGCACGTAACGGAACTCGTCTTGCAGTCGCTGGGAGTTCTCGCGCAGCATCATGTCCGAAGACCAGCCGCCCCCTCGAATTAGAATTTTCTTGCCATTAATCGTGAACAACCTTCCGTTGTTCGCGTTCAACTCGGAAGTCACCTCGCGAATACCGAAGTGGGTATCCGATTTGTCGGACAGCTTGCCATTCACGTCGAACTCCATGTGGAGGTCGTGGAGATTCGGCGTGCCCATTTGTGCTGGCCACCACAGGCGCGGCTTGGCAAGATTTAACTGCGGAAACTTCTCGGGCTCGAAGGTCACGTCTTTGGACTCGCCGGAGGCCAGCTCGACATCCTGAACGAACTCGACATTCTCGATCTTGCCGTTCAGTGTGCCCTTCACCGGCTGATTGCTCCCGTTTTTCAGCAACGCAGTGACGGTCAGATGCGCGCGGTCGTTATTAGGAGAATCGAAGTGCGTTAGCACCGTCGGATACCGGATTGCTACTGGCCCGCTGGTTGCGAAGTAGACATCGCGCCACAGGCCCATTTCTTTATCGGGAGGCGCGGGATTCCAATCGACAAACGTGATCGCCAAGTCGGTATCCGTGGGCGCATACACTTCGACCGCGAGCACATTTGTGGCTTGACATTGAACTCGTAGGTGCGCCAGGCGCCGGCCACATCGTCCGACTTCGCGATCTGCTTGCCATTGAGCCAAATGTTGGCGCGGTAGTTGATTCCCTGAAAATTGAGCCAGAGGGTCTTGCCCTTGTAGTCGGCCGGCAGGACAAATTCCTTGCGGTACCACCACGAGACATCGCTATGTTCGAGAAGTTCGCGCCAATCGCGTAGGTGACGCCGGGGAATTGCCGCAAATTCATGCCGAAATATGGATCGGGATAGACCTTCTGCTTGACCAGCGCCGCCACCACCGTGGTGGGTACGGTCACCGTATACCAGGACTTGGCCTGGAAGTGCGGCGTGGAGATCACTCCTCCCTTCTGATCGACCTTGGCGGAGGATTGCAGGGTCCAGCCGTCTCTTAGGACGAATTTGCTGCTGTGCTGTGGGCGGCTGAGGTGTTTCGCTTGGGCAAAGAGGAGTTGCGCGAAAAGAAGATGAGAAAGCAGAATGAAAGAAACACCGGACAGACTGCGAATCTTCATGGGAGTCCTTTGGTCTTTTCAAGAGCGTCTCATGCCACAGCAGACACGCTGTTGCCGAGTCGCTTCACTTGATAACACGTTTTATTAATTCGTTTCAATAGCTTGTTTTTGCGTCTATCGCCCGGAGCATAACTTGACTTTTCTTAGGATTCGAAACACACATTGCCCGCAGAACTGACGTAGGGCACGCGCCATTCAATCCCGTCATGTAGTTTATAATCGTATATTCTCCTTTCAACTCTGGAGTTTTGAGAAAAAATGATTCGATTTTTGCAAACCCCTGGCCCGATTAAGAAAGTTATCCTCAGTGGGATTCTCCTGGTGTTTTGCGGCGCGATGGTGATCACGCTTATCCCAGGCGGTCTCGGCTCAAACTTCGGTTTTGGCGCTCCCGCCGCGGGAGTGGTGGCCAAGGTCGCGGGCCAGGACGTAACTGTTCTCGAAGTACAGCAGCAAGCCAAGCAGTTGCTAAGGCAGCAGTTTCCAAAGGGAGGCGCTCAGGTTTCCATGATGCTGCCGTTTTTTGCTTCACGCGCGGCCGAACAGCTAATCGACCAAAAGGTAATCGTCGCAGAAGCCGACCGGATGGGTCTGCGGGCCACCGATGAAGAGCTGCGGGACGAACTGCAACACGGACAGCTCGGGTCTGTCTTGTTCCCCAGTGGCAACTTTATTGGCAAGGAAGGGTACGAAGATTTCGTCCAGCGCAATGAACTGACGGTCCCTCAGTTTGAGAATTTGGAGAAAGATTTCATCCGCATGCGCAAGCTGCGCAATTTGGTCACCAGCAGCGCGAGCGCCACCGACGCCGACATCCGCCAGGAATTTGAACGCCGCAATACTAAAATAAAGTTTGAATATGCCGTCCTCAAGCAAGATGAGATCCGCAAAGGGATTCATCCCACCGACGCCGAGTTGAAGGCGTTCTACGAGCGCAACAAGACCACGTATAACAACTCGATTCCGGAAAAGCGCAGGGTGAAGTATGTGCTGATTGACACCGCCCAGGTCGAAGCGCAGACGCGGGTCACGCGCGAGGAATTGCAGTCCTACTACGATCAGCACCGTGACGAGTATCGGGGGCCTGAGCAGGTGAAGATCAGCCATATTCTCATCAAGACTCCGCTTCCGGGACCGGATGTCAAAGTCGACCCGAAGGGGGTAGAAGAGGCCCAGAAGAAGGCAGAAGACATCCTCAAGCAGCTGAAGTCCGGGGCGAAATTTGAGGAGCTTGCCAAGAAGTATTCCCAGGACGCGGAGAGCGCCAAGAATGGTGGTTCACTAGGTTGGATTCAGCGCGGGCGCTTCCCCTCTGCCGCAGTCGACAAGGCGGCCTTTTCGCTCCCCAAGGGAGCCGCCAGTGACGTGATCAACGCTGGTTATGGTTTCGATATTATTCGGGTAGATGACAAGCAAGAGGCGCACGTCAAGACTCTCGACGAGGTCAAAGACCAGATCGAGCCCGTTCTGAAGCAGCAAAAGGCTGCCCGGGCTGCCGAAAACGCAGCCAATTCGCTGCTCAATCAGGCACGGACGGAAGGTCTGGACAAGGCCGCCGCCTCAAAGGGCATGCAGGTTGTGGCCACGGATTTCTTCAGTAAGAGCGACAGTCTGCCCGGTATCGGCTCCGCACCGCAGTTTATGGACGCTGTGTTCAGTGAGGGCGAAAAATCCCCGCCCGACCTGGCGCCGCTGTCACAGGGGTATGCTGTGTTCGAATTGCTGGGCGTGAAACCACCGGCCACGCCGTCTTTCGAGGAAATCCGGTCACGCGTCGAGAACGAGTTCATGAATGAGCAAGCCAGCGTTCTGCTTGCGAAGAAAAGCCAGGAGCTGTCGGACCGAGCCAAGGCCGAACATGACCTGAAGAAGGCCGCCAAGGAACTCGGCGCCACGGTTAAGAGCAGCGACTTCGTACTACCAGACGCCCAGATTCCCGATATCGGCTCCTTGTCCGGACCCGCCTCCGTTGTCTTCAGCTTGAAGCCGGGGGAAATCAGCGGCCCCATTAACAGCGGCAGCAACGGGATTGTGATTTCGCTGATGGAAAAGCAGACGCCTTCCGATCAGGAGTTCGCGCAAAAAAAAGATCAGATACGCGATTCGCTCCTGCAGAAGAAGCAAGGTGAATTGTTCAACCTGTTCGTGGCGAACCTTCGCCAGCAGATGGAGAAGTCGGGCAAAATCAAGATCAACCAGCAGGAGCTGAAAAATCTGACTCGCGGCCAGAACGAAGAGGGCATGTAGCGCTTTGTTTCATTTTCAAAACTCCTGGTTGACACGTTTCTCCTGATCCGGGCGTCATTCTTACGAGGCGTTTCTCGTCAGGCGAAGGTCTTCGCGGTCACTCAACACTCCATCTAGTTCAGTACTATGTCGTTCCCGCGTGCCACAGGCATTCTGCTGCATCCGACGTCGCTGCCTTCACGCGGTGGCATCGGAGACTTAGGTCCTGCGGCTTACGAATTCGTCGACTTCCTCGCGGCGGCCCGCCAAGGCCTGTGGCAAGTATTGCCCCTTGGTCCCTTGGGTTACGGATACTCTCCCTACTCCTCGACATCTGCGTTTGCCGGGAATCCCCTTCTGATTAGCCTAGAGCGCCTGGCGGAACGTGGCTGGCTGGACCGCTCCCGTCTGCTCGAACTGCCAGACCACGCCGAGCCCGTGGATTATCCACTCGTGTTTGCCCGCAAGATGCCTTTGTTAGCAAAAGCCGCGCGGAATTTCGTCCGCTCAGCCTCTGGTAATGCCCGAGCCCGATTCGAACGCTTTTGTACTGAGAACCATTGGTGGCTGGAAGACTTTGTACTGTTTGATGCCCTGCGTGCCCGCTCTCACCTGGAAAGCTGGAACCAATGGTCCCGTGATCTCGTCCGTCGCCAACCAAGGGCCATGGAGAAGGCCCGTGAACAACTCGCCTCCGACCTGGGCTTCCGTCGCGCGATTCAATTCGCTTTCTACGAGCAGTGGCACTCATTGCATCATTACTGCGCTCAGCGCTCGGTCCGAATCGTCGGCGACATTGCGATTTTTGTGAACTATGACAGTGCCGACGTCTGGACCCATCCCCAGCTTTTTTGTCTGGATGAGAAACTTGACCCTGAGGTGGTTTCGGGAGTACCGCCGGATTTCTTCAGTAAGACGGGCCAACGCTGGGGAAATCCTCTTTATCGCTGGGACGTAATGCGCTCACGCGGCTACGAATGGTGGGTTCACCGTCTACGTTGGGCCACGCGGAATTGCGATTACATCCGCCTGGACCACTTCCGCGGGTTTGAGCAGTCCTGGGAGATTGCGGCCCGCGAAGCCACCGCAGTGAATGGGCGATGGGTAGACGGCCCCAAGGACGATATTTTTGAAAAATTGCGGGAAGCCCTCGGGGGGCTCCCATTTTTCGCCGAAGACCTCGGCTACATCACGCCGGAAGTGCACGCTCTGCGCGATCGGCTTCAGATTCCCGGGATGGCTGTGCTGCAGTTTGGTTTCGGAGATTCCGGCGCACACATGTACCTCCCGCACCGTTGCACGCCCGAAAAAGTCATCTATACCGGAACCCATGACAACGACACCACCGTTGGCTGGTGGAATTCGGGTGTCAGCGATCACGAACGCCGGAATGTCGAGGCCTATCTAGGTCGTGCCGAGGATGGCATTCACTGGGCCTTCATCCGAGCGGCGCAGGGTTCCGTAGCCAGCTTGAGCGTGTTTCCCCTACAAGACGTGCTGGGTCTGGGTAGTGAAGCTCGCATGAACACGCCCAGCCGTAACGACGGCAACTGGAGATGGCGTTTCCCTTCCGGCGCGCTGACCCGCGAGCTGGCCGAGAAGCTCGCTAATCTGGCGGAGCTCACGGATCGCCTCCCCCAGCCTTGTCCACAGCCTCCGCACGAAGATTTTGCTGCTTGATTGCGTACTCCTAACCGAACTAGGAGTCACCGAGTTCTGTTTTCGCACGCAGGCGGGTTGCTGCCGTGGGCAGGATGCAAGCCTCCGACGCGCTCTTCAACGCTTCGTCCAAGGCCGCACCCAGAGCAGAAAGCTCCTCCGGGTTCATCAACTGCTGCATCTCTTCGAAGAGTTGCCGCTCCTCTTTGCGAATGTGTACCGAGAGCTTCTCAGCAAAGACCTGCAAATCTTTCACGCTCATGTCCCGCGCCGCGGCCCGCGCGAAGAAATTTCGTAGCACAGCATGATCGCCAATTAACTCCTCTACCAGGGCCTGCAACTGGGCAAAGCGTTGCGCGGTAGGAAATAAGTGCAGTTCCTCCGCGGCAAAGTGGATCCCAATCTCCTGCTCATAGATCTGTTGGATCTCTGCCTGCCATGGTTCCAGGTCCAGTTCGCAGACCTGAATGGCGCGCTCAATGCGCACGCACAGCGCCAGCGCGTGCTGGTGCTGGCGCGAGAGCGGAACGAGATTCTTGTCACGCAGCATTCGGATATAACGCTAGGCACGCGGAGCGTCGCCGTCGTATTTCACCATTCTTACACACTGCGCCGGAGCCGACTCGAGCCTAGGAGGCTGCGGAAAAACTCCGGTTTTGGGGTGGCGCAGCGCTTTCAGCGCTGCAATAAGTGCTCTCATATGAACAAGGCTTTAGCCGCTGCGGTACTTGAAAGTGAGTTTTTTTCGCAGTCTGCTAAGAGTTCACCTCTCAATTGGCGCTGGCTGCCTGCTGCTGCCAGTCGCTTTCCGCCGCCCGCAGGGTGAGCCAGTCGGTCCGTACCCTGTCCCATTCCTGTATGAGGAATCCGTAGGAGTCAAAAAACTCACGGATGCGAAGTCGCTGCCAACCTACCGTGTCTTCCAGGATTGGCGCGAGGACGGCGACCGCATTCGTACTGAGGATGGTCCTCTTGGCGATTTGCGCGACATGCTTGGCTTCCGAGACGGCTATGGTGAAACCATCTCGCACGTTGACGT
>QIAR01000262.1 GCA_003225595.1 Acidobacteriota bacterium
CGAAGCAGTCGAAGCGGCGCTGAAGCTGGCTCGCTATCACACCAAGCGGCAGAACGTCATCGCGTTCTTCGGTGCGTTCCATGGGCGAACCATGGGGGCACTGTCGTTGACCGCCTCCAAGCCGCAGCAACGCCGCCGGTTTGCGCCGCTTATGCCTGGTGTGACCCACGTCTGTTATCCCGATGTGTATCGCGGATGCGAAGGTGGTGCGCAGGATGCCGAAGCCTTCGCGCTCGGTTGCGCTCGCTTCATCGAAGATAAGCTTTTCAAGACCACGCTCCCTCCCGAGGAAGTTGCGGCTATCTTCGTTGAGCCGGTTCAGGGCGAGGGGGGTTACGTGATTGCGCCCAACGCCTTTATGCAGGAACTACGCCGCATTTGCGACCGCCACGGCATCCTGCTTGTAGCGGATGAGGTCCAGAGTGGTGCGGGGCGCACCGGCAAGTGGTGGGCCATCGAGCACACCAGCGTGGAGCCTGACATCGTCTGCATGGCCAAAGGCATCGCCTCGGGCATGCCGCTGGGAATCACTATGAGCCGCGCCGACATTATGGACTGGGTGCCTGGCTCGCACGCCTCCACGTTTGGTGGGAACCCGGTTTGCATTGCGGCCGCGCTCGCCACGCTAGACGTGATCGAGAACGAAAGCCTGATGCGAAATGCGACTGAGGTCGGCAATCACATGCTGAAACGCATGGCCGATTGGCCGGTTAAGCACAAGCTCGTGGGCGACGTACGCGGCCGCGGGCTGATGATCGGCGTTGAGATCGTCAAAGACAAGCAGACGAAAGAGTATGCTGCCGCCCAGCGCGACCGTATCATCGAACTCGCGTTTGAACGGGGGATTCTGTTCCTGGGTTGCGGGCCGAGCACGGTCCGCATCGCGCCGCCACTTGTCGTCGGCAAAGAAGAAGCTGATGCTGCCATCGAAGTCCTTGATGAGTGCATCAGCATCGTTGAGGAAAGGTCACCGAAGTCCGCGGGTCCGGGCAAGCCGCAAGGGGCCTAGGACCCTGAGTGAACTGCAGGCGATCGAGGCGTTCAAACGGGATTAACCTGTAGGCCTTCGTTCTTGCGGAATCGTGGTAGGAGGGCGTAGATTCGAGGGCTGCCAAAATCTCACTCTACAAATGGGGAGGACACTCCTATGAACGTAATCCGCCGGTCCACGGTGTTGGCAGTCCTAACGACACTCATGTTCTGCACGGTTCTGGCCCAGCAGGCAAAGCCCGGTCTGCTGAGTGGCGATGATCTCAAGAAGGTAATGCCCAAAGACTATTTCTTCCGAGGCCTGTCGGCTACAGTACAGCTTCGCAATTCCGCTGGTATCCGGCTGCAAGATGGCAAACTGGTGCTCGCCGGACTGGTGGATACCTCAGGGTACTCAGCCGACATACAGGAAAAGTATCAAGGACTCTTCATCACCGAGGTCAAACTTGGCATCGAGGGCTCAGCGCTGCCGCCGGGCGCCTATGGCTTTGGATTCTCCAAGGACGGCAAGTTCACTGTCATGGACGTGGGCGCGAACGATGTTCTCAGCGTTTCAGCGAAGACTGATGACAAGCTGCATCCCGCGGTGCCGCTGAAAATTGTGGAAGACGGTGGTGCATACCGCCTCTATGCCGGTAAGAAGTGGGTCAGCCTGAAAACACAATAACGATCGTGCCGCGTTCAGTGGGCTAAAGGCTGTAGCGACCCGAGCACCAGCGTGATTCCTGCGCGCTTCCGCAACTCCGAGATGAGCGCCTGCGCCGCATGCTGGTAGGTCTTGCTGGGGTCGGACGAGTCTGCCCAAACGGCGTCATAGACGATCTGGGCGGCTTCTTTCAGTTCCATGTGCAGCGCGGCTTCCACCAAGTCCAAACGCTCCTGAAGCCGATCATAGCAGCACTTGCAAACCGCAGCTGGCTCGTATGCTCCCTGGTGGTTTTCTTCCAGGCTGCAGCGAAAACTGGCAGCGGCATTGATCTGCATATGAGCAGCGTAGAGTTGAGACTTGAACTCGCGCAGGAAGTGTTCCCGCTCTTCTTCTAAAGCTGTTCCGTCCGGCATTTCTTCGGCCGCTGCCTGGGCCACCGGTAATGGAGTCGCCAGAGCCGAAACCCGCTGTGGACTTTTGCAATAGGGACAGGCGGTCAAATCAGCAGAGTAATAAGTCCTGCATTTGGCGCATGGCAAGCCATAACCGGCACGGCGCGCGACCGGCTTGGAGTTCTCGGCAAAGGTGCTGCCCGACGTCGGCTCCGCATGCTGGAGCTGGCTGCTCCGCTGAAGAACAGTGCGTGGCGTTTTATGACTATTCACGAGCTGCGTTGATGGAATGTAATCCATGTGTTGCTCCTGGGTTTCTAACGGCCGGGCTACCTGACGGACGGGCGAATCTGGTTTCATTCTAGACACGATTGCTCGGACTGCGGAGACACGACAGTACATGTCTCAATATTGTCCATTAGTGCAGTCGTCCAACGCCCCCCGCGAGTGAGCAATTCGAGTTCCCACGCACACACTCAGTTGTCCGCCGAAGAGCGATGCAGCAACAATTGCACCTAAACAGCCAATCTCGCGGAGTCCAAATGAAAGCTCAAATAAAGAGTCATTCTTGATTGCGTCTATATGTGTGATGCAGGGCCGAAGGGAATGTCAAAGTGAGATGAGACGGTCTGGTCAGCGCGAGTTCGCCTTCATGAGCTTCATGAGTTCATCCTTGCGCGCGCGATACAGGTTCTGCCCCGGATCCAGATGCGAGGCGACTTCCAGCTCGGAGAGCGCTTCGTCGTAGCGGTTCAAACTCACCAGGCAGGCGGCGAGGTCGTAATGATTATTCGCCGTTGGCTCCAGTCGCAGTGTTTCGCGAAATTCTTTTTCGGCCGACGGGAACTGGTGCAGGTCGAAGAGA
This sequence comes from Acidobacteriota bacterium, assembly GCA_003225595.1. GTDB lineage: Bacteria > Acidobacteriota > Terriglobia > Terriglobales > Acidobacteriaceae > Gp1-AA124. The sequence continues at coordinate 2,897 of QIAR01000262.1, forward strand.
GCAGTTCCCAGATAGTGGTGCGCCAGGGCGGAATCCGGGTTCAGCGAAACGGCAACTCGCAACTCCTTGGCGGCGTCCTCATTTTTTCCTACCAGCAGCAAGGCTTGCCCGAGAACGCGGTGCTCCACCGATCCTGCAGGATTCAGGCCGATCGCGAGACGCAGCTCCCCAATTGCGGATTGGTAATCATGCTTGGCCATAAAAGCCTTGGCCAGACAGCCGTGCCCTTTCTCCCAGCCGGGATTCATGCGATAGAGTTCACGAAGCTCCGTGATGGCGTCGTCGAAGGCGCCGGTATCGCAAAACGTGTTGCCTAGATTGTTGCGTATCGAGGCCTCGTCCGGAGCAAGGCGCTTGGCTTCGCGGTATTCCGCGATGGCTTCCTCGGGTTTTCCCTGATCATGTAGCACGATTCCAAGGTTGCTGTGCGCCTCCCAGAATTGCGGATTCAGCCGGAGAGCGTGGCGGTAGGCAACCGCGGCGGCGTGCAGATCACCCTTATCGCGAAGCGTGATTCCGATGTCATAGTAGGTATCAGGATTCTCAGGCTCCTGCCCCAGCGACTCCTCGAAGGCATGCAGTGCTGCATCATAAAGTCCATTGGCAAACAAACCTAGTCCAAGATACCGATATGCTTCAGCATTGCGCGGGTCCATACTCAGCGCGGTACGCGCCTCGGCAATCACATTGTCACTCTCCTCGGAGCGATAAAAAAGATACGCGAGGCGACTATGCGTTTCGGGAAAGTCTGGCATCAGTCGCGCTGATTCCGTGAACTCATCGAAGGCCTCATCCCACTGCTCCTGCTGGCGGAGCATGTCCGCCAAGGCGAAGTGCAACGGCGCGTTCTTGTAATCCGATCGCAGCAATTCACGCAGCTGATGCTCGGCTTCTTCGTAACGTTTCTGATGAGCAAGTTCTGCTGCTTTCGCCAGCGCTGGCGGACAAGATACCTGCATTCCAGCAGCGAGCGTTGCAGTTGAATCCCGCAAGACTTGAATCACTGCAGGGTTGGCGCCAGCGGAGCGAAGAGCTTTTGTGTAACCGCGATCAAGCTTGAAGTTAATTCCGCGATCTTTGATCAAACGGCTGAGGCGGTTGCTCGATACCCCACCTGCCAGCCAGGCCATCAACTGAGAGCTGTCGACGGGTGGCGCCTGGGTCGGTCCACTGAAAGCAACCGGGGCCATCATCAGCAAGAAGAACAACGAAGCCAAACACTTGCGCATCAGCAGGGACTTCCTCCGCAGCAGCTCGACGAATGCTCCTCGCCAAAACATAGACGAGCGTGGTAACGCCCGAAAGGTCACGAAGGTAACAGCCGTTCTCGCCGCGCGACCTCTCACGCCCGAGGTGTTCAAGGAGAAGGTAAGTCACTGCTAAAGCAGCGACATAGCCTGTTGGGGCGTAGGAAAGGCAAGTTGACGGCGGGTGCTTGGCTCCGGTAACTTGGGCTATGTGTGTGCCGGTCGCGGCACGCCGGAGGCTGCTATGTTTGAAGGTTTGTTCCAGCCAATGCATCTGCTGGTGATCTTCTTGATCGCTCTACTCATCTTCGGTCCGAAGAAGCTGCCTGAGCTCGGAAAGGGGCTGGGCGAAGGTATTCGCGCGCTGAAAAACAGCATGAGAGACCACTCTGCTGAAGAGGCCAAGAGTGAGAGCACAGAAGTAAAGAGCACAGACGTAAAGAGCTAAGCCGGGCTGGCCTCACCGCCGTAGCGGTCACCTGGAGGCCGAAGCTTTCCAACTGTCTTCCTTCCTTTTGCCCTATTCACACCTCTCGCTCGCCTTCCTGTAATTCTTGATGGTAAGTACCTTCGAAACTTGCTCCTCGATCAGGATGAGTTCATGCAGGTGTTGGAAGGCTGCTAAATCGGACGCGCAAACGACAGCTCATGTCCATCCGGGTCACACATATGAAAATATCGCTCGCCCCATGCAGCGTCTCGCGGCCTCTCCGGATGAAATCCCTTTTCCCGAAAGTATGCCCAGGATGCATCAACATCGGATACGTAGAAAATCATCCGCCCCCAATGGACAGCAGGATTGCCCTGCTCTAAGTTGAGAAACGGGTCCTTTGAATCTTTCGTGCAGAGTGACGAGAAATACGCATCTTCTCCACCGTAGATAATCTCCATGCCGAGAACATCTCTGTAGAATCGCACAGAGGCCTGCATACTGTTTACCCTAAGGGTAATTGCGGAAATCCTTTCAACATTCATTTTTTCAGAACACTTGGCCAAGGAAGGTACTCCGTTCGAACTAGAGCAAGCCGCCGGTAAATCCCCTCCGTGAACCCGAGGAATGTGCACCGCCTCTGATTCCTGCCTCGATAAAAAGCCCCGAATCTCTTGGGGGAGGCACTGTGGTGTCCGAACCGGGCTCTTCCGTTCAGCAGAAAGACCCACTTCCTCCTCGAAGACGAAGTAGGCCCTTTTCGAGCGTACTCCATCCGGCCCGGACACTAAAACACTACCAGTGAGACTGGAGTCCGCAATGGCACGATGGAGGCTGAAAGATCCGCACTTGGACCTACTCACGACTTCTTCCCAGCGGAGGTCGGCATAGCTCGCTTCCTACTTCCCGTTTATCTTTCGATCCCGCAGACTTCGGAGATCAGTGGGATATTCGTGGCCCTCGATGCTGACAGCAAGCTCATTCCGTCCCTTATCATCGGCAAACGCTCTAGCCTGAATACGCAAGCATTCATGCAGGATTTGCGGTATCGCATCGGAGATCACCGCGTGCAATTGACCACTGACGCCTACATCTTCTACCGCAAAGCAGTGGAAGAATCTTTTGCGGGTGATGCCGACTTCGCTCAACTGACCAAGCTCTACGGAGACTACGGCCAGTTCGGGAATGA
>QIAR01000263.1 GCA_003225595.1 Acidobacteriota bacterium
CCCATGCTGAGGGAATTCGGTACAGTGTAGAACCTGAATCGGAGGCAGATCTATCAGGTCCCGTGTCGCTATGAGAGTTCTAAAATCGTCTGCTAGGGCCGACCATTCTTTTGAAGTCACTCTTTTCTTGGCGAAAGCCACAACACCTACGTGCCGCAAAGCCGAGGTCGCGAGCTGCTACCGATACCGCCGGCGTCAGTGGCATGCGCAAAGGCTTCCATCACATTTGCTGGATCATCAAGACCACAGTTGCCGTGGTAACCACGTTGTGCCGAAAACGTCTCAACCGGGCTCCTGCAAGTTTCTCACTACCAGCAATGCAAATATGCAATACCCACAGGATTAGAAGCTCATAATTTGGCACGATCTGGAACAGAACAAACACTGACGCCAATCGGTCAGCAGTGGTTCTGTTCACGCGATTTTATCCAAATGGGCAGTAGTATCCCCAGGCTTCGCCTGCATTGTCTGGTTGGGGAGAAAAACGGAGAAGCAGGTGCCGCTTCGCCCAGGCTGCGTACCGCTGCGCACTCGGATGCAGCCTCTGTGTTTACGGACAATTCCATGTGCGACCCACAGCCCCAGCCCGGTACCCTTCTCACCTTTTGTTGTGAAGAACGGCTCGAAAATCTTTCGTCGCTGCTCAGGAGGGATGCCCGGCCCGTTGTCGGCAACGAAGACACGAACACCGCTGGTTTTCGGGTTCCTTAAATCCCGAGAAGCCAAAACGTGCAGCTTGAGCCTTCCTTGCTGTCCTAAAGCTTCCAGCGCATTGGCGACCAGATTGGAGAATACCTGGCGCATCTCACCCGGGAAGCCTCGGATCTCGGCCGCCCGGTCGTATCGCTTCTCGACGGTGACCTTACCCGACCGAATTGTGGGCCCGTAGAGGTCGAGTACGCTATCCAGCACCTCACAAATCTTGACCTCCACCGGGAACGGTGACTCCCGGTAAAGACCCAGCATGTTCCTGGTCATGTGGGTCACGCGTTCCAGCTCAGCGTTCGCCATGTTCGCATACTGGCGCGCCTTGTCTCCAAGAGTCGGGTCCTGATTGAGCAGATAAAACACATTTGTCACTGTCTCCAAGGGATTGTTGATCTCGTGGGCAAGAGAGGCTGCCAAACGCCCAGTGGCGGCCAGCTTCTCGGTGGAGCGCAACACTTCTTCCGTCCCCTTACGGTGTGTGAGGTCAAAAAAGGTCAGCACCGCCGCGATGATGGGACCTTCCCGCTCCCAAATGGGCGCAGAGCTGACACTCAGGAAGACATGAGTACCGTCTTCACGGAGATATTCGATTTCTTCATCTGTGACTACCTCGCCTGTGGCAAGAGACCTTACCATGGGCCACTCTTCGGGCGCATAGGGCCGCCCACTGGGGCGAAAGGCTCTGTACTGGTCGTAGTGCTCGATTTCGGGTGCAGGAGGGAATGGGTGACATAGTATATCTTCCGCCTGTTTGTTGGTGAGCATCAGCCTTCCTGATGGGGCTTCGGCGATCATGACGCCACAGGGCATCTGCCGAAGCACCTCTTCTAATTTCCTCCGCTCCCTTACCAGATGATCATGCGATTGTCTAATCTCTTCTAAGTTGTTCTTGAGGACATTTATATCCACCAGCGTCAGGACGGCACCCTCAATCATGTTCTCCAGAGTCTTATAGGGCAGTATGCGAAGCAAATACCAATGCCCCTCTCGGTCCCGAACCTCTCGTTCTTGAACCGTTACCGTGTTGATTACTTCCACAATCATTTGCTCCAAGTCGGGTACGTCAATATTTGGCCTGATATTGGTGATCGGTCGCCCAATGTCCGTCGGGATCAGACCAAGCAACTTTTCCGCCTGAGGAGTGACGCGTCGAATTCGCAGGTCGCCTCCCAACATAACCATCGCGATATTGACGCTGCTGAGCAGATTAACTAAGTCATTGTTGGCTTGGGTCAATTCGAAATTTCGATGGTGTAGTTCCTCGTTGACAGTGTGTAGTTCTTCATTAGTTGACTCGAGCTCTTCTTTGGCAGTTTGCAGCTCCTCGTTTGTGCTTTGCAACTCTTCGTTGCTCGACAGAATCTCCTCATTAGCGGCTTGCAGTTCCTCGTTGCTGGCGTCTTTGTCCTCGACCAGGGAGTGCAGATATCGCTTGGTAGCAGCAAGTTCTTGTTTCATTTGGAGAGTCTGACGGTTATTGCGTTCTTGCTTTCTCCCCTTGCCAGGTCTTACCTCTGTGGCCATGGTTTCCGCTGATTCAGACCTACCCGGGGGTGTCGCATCCTCGAACATGATCAAGAGATGGCGTTCTTTGCTGGCAGTGGCGTTGAGAGGGATCACTTCAAAATTCACCCCCTTGAGTTCACCATTGCCTCCGACCTCTACATTTTCCTTTCGGACCGGAACGCCCTCCTTCCTCGCTTTGTTGATCGAGGCTTGCAGATCGAACAGCAAGCCTTCTCGAGCCATCTTCAAAACGTTAAGGTTGGCTCTGCCGGGCGCGAGCTCGAGATAAAGGCCGACGTGTCCACGGGACTGAACGACTTCCATGTCTTCATTAATCACCACAGCCACAGGAGCGTATTTCGCCAAGAGGATACGATCGGCCTCTTTGTTTAACTCGAAGAGGCGCGCACCGCCCTCACTCTTCCGGCTTTCCCTGTCAGTAGCAAGGTTTCCTGCTTCGAGCGGAAACTGGCTAGCGGCGAAGTCTAAGTGCAACCGGGCTGGGGTAGATTTTCGGCAATAAATCTTGTACTTCCTATCCATCAACTCAAACAGATCCGAAGCCGTGCCAATGACGCCTTCCGAGCGCCCCAGTACAAGAAATGCTCTTGGCTTCAGGGCATAATGAAAAATGGGCATGACCCTCTTCTGCAAAACCGGCCCGAAGTAGATCAGCACATTGCGGCAACTGATAATGTCTATGCGAGAAAAAGGCGGATCTTGGAGAAGGTTCTGCCTGGCGAAAACGCACATATCGCGGATCGTTTTGGCGATTCGATAGCCACCTTCCACTTTGACGAAAAAGCGACGCAGCTGTTCCGGCGAGACATCAGCCGCAATACTTTCCGGGTATGTTCCTGCCCGGGCTTTCTCAATGCCTAGCTGGCTGAGGTCTGTGCCAAAAAGCTGGATCGGAATACTAGCTTTTCTATCGCCCAAGAACTCGAGCAGCGAAATGCCGTACGAGTACGTTTCTTCACCCGTTGAACACCCTGGCACCCAAATCCTGATGGGCTCCGCAGGGGACCTGTGCTTCAGAATGGTAGGAAACACTTCCGTCTTCAGCACTTCAAAAGCATGGGGGTCCCGGAAAAAGCTAGTCACATGGATGAGGATGTCCTCATACAGGGCCTCGACTTCAGCCGGATGGCGCCGAAGAAAGTGCACGTACTCTTTCACCTTGTCTATTTTGTGCAGAGTCATCCGGCGCAGAATGCGCCGCTTGACAGTGGCGGGCTTGTAATCGGAAAAATCAATCTTGTTTGCCGTCCTCAGCGAAAGGAGGATGTTTTTAAGGTGAGGATCGCTGTCGGGCATCAATTCAGCGATTTTTGAGGATGGAGAATAGGCCACATACGGATGCTCACAAATTCTCGCCAGCTCCTCGGCAATCCTGTCAGGCGGGAGAACCAAATCCACGCAGCCTGCAGCAATGGCGCTCCGGGGCATGCCATCGTACTTGGCCGATTTTTCGTCTTGGGCGAAAGTAATGCCACCCTCTCCCTTGATTGCTGCTAATCCCAAGGTACCGTCGGAAGCAGTTCCTGAAAGAATTACCCCAATCGCATTGCTCCCCTTGTCCTCCGCGAGCGAGCGTAAGAAACGATCGATAGGCATGTGATGGCCACGCGTTTCTGTACGGGGTGTTAGCCGCAATATTCCCTGTGAGATGACCATGTCCACGTTGGGTGGAATAACATACACACGGTTAGGATCCACCGGCATGGCATCGGTTACTTGCCTGACTGGCATCTCAGTGGCTCTCGCCAGGAGTTCAGTCAGTGCACTTTCGTGAGTCGGGTCCAGATGCTGGACCAGCACATACACCATGCCCGTACGCGACGGTAAGGCTTTTAGCAGTTGTGTGAATGCCTCTAAGCCACCCGCCGAGGCGCCGACCCCGACGATGGGGAACGGGGCGCGTCTTGGCTGCTGAGGTTCTTCACGTTGTTGGACGGGGTAGGAGTTCGCTTTGGCTGGTGCGCGATGATTCATGCTGAGGCTCCACGGAAGGATTCGCTGTCCCCAAATCTAGGCCCACGGTCTTGGTTCCGAACGGCGGTTAAGGGTCTTACGAGTTGCGCTTTCGCCACCGGCTCAACCGTTGGCTGAACTGCTAGCTGCAATCTCTTGCGCAGACGAATGCACCCACCCGCTTTGTCGGCAGGCCGGGGGAGGGATGTATTAAGGAAACTACTCTCCATAGTTTTGAAGTCCACCAAAAAAGTGCAACTTTATTTCCTTTATTTACCTCTATGTGTACAGCTATCCACAGGTCAATGACGAGAAACTGTGCACGGGTTTCCGTGACTGTGCGTATGGAGCCGGTGCTGCCTGATTTTTCCGCGTTGTCTCGTCTCCTGAAATTCCGCTCGACACGGCCCGGCGCAATCTTGGAATGTGCAAATTGAGGCAAAAATCGCGCTGCAAGCGAACTTTACAACCGCGGATAGCTATGTGTTTGGCACCGATGAGGACGCTGGGCTGCGACAGCAGTCGCAGAAATCAGTCGTCAGGCTTACAAGCTAATGGCTGGCGCTCGATGTGACTGTCGGAAGCAGATTGGGCAAGCGGCGCTTTGCACGCCGCCGACCCCTGGAATCTCTGGACAAGATTATTTGTGTGCAGGATTATGCACATTTCGTCGAGCGCCGCAGGCCAATCCCTCTTAGCTTTCGCGTCTCCGCACCAGGCAACAGCTGCTGGATAGCTAATTGCAGGAAGGTCGGAGCATTTCCTTTAGAAACGAAACCGTTCACGAATTGCAGCGCACTTTCGGGCAG
>QIAR01000264.1 GCA_003225595.1 Acidobacteriota bacterium
CCGGGCATCGCAACTCCCGTTGCGCGGAGATGGAGCCAATGTGCGTGCGCAGCGAACCGCGTCCGCGCGGGGCGGAGGGTTGCACAGGTGTAGTGGCACTCTATGCTTGCCCTTGTAATAGTCAAGCAAGAAAAGTGCAGAACAGTATCCGGCTTACTCGCAGTGCGTTGGAACTATCATCCACAGGCCTATGACGCAAAATGGGGCAGTGATTCTCTTTCCGCCCCGCACGACGGCTGATGTAGGCGAATCGGCAGCGCTGATACCGCTGTTAAGAATGTGCAAATCTCAGGCTAAGCCGCATTGAGAGCCAGCTCTAGCACTGTACGGTTTTGAACGAAGCATTGGTACAGGGGGCCCGCTACCACCATCCGAAC
>QIAR01000265.1 GCA_003225595.1 Acidobacteriota bacterium
TGCAGTTCGCGGATGCGCTTGCGCAGGTAGATCCACAGATCTTTGTCATCGAGCACGCCGAATTTGTTACCGCAACGTTCAAGGAGCAGGTTGCAGTAGGCGTGAAAGGTAGTGGCCTGCAAACCCGCGATGTCGGTACCTGTGAGTTCCGCCTTCACGCGGTCCCGCATCTCTTTGGCAGCATTCTCGGTGTAAGTGAGGGCAAGGATCTCATCGGGACGCGCATTGCCCTCCCGAATCAGGCGTGCGATGCGACGAGTAAGGACGGCGGTTTTGCCGGTTCCCGCGCCCGCCAGCACCAACATGGGGCCGCGGAGGTGCTCGATTGCCTCCCGCTGGCGCTCGTCGGGAGCGAATTGGCGCGGTTGCAGCGTGTTTTTGGCGGCAGGCATTGGGAGGAGCATATCAGAGAAGGATGAGGAAATTTGCCGGGCCGTGATGACAAGTTGGGAGCTACTGCAGTTCCGAAACGACAATCGCTGTTGCAGCAATCATCGCAGTCTCGGCGCGGAGGATGTTGCCGCCGAGAGAAGCCGTAATCCAGCCAGCATTTGTGAACAGCTCTAGTTCCGACTCTGTCCAGCCGCCTTCGGGACCGATGGCAAGAATAATTTCGCCATCCGCGGGAGCGGGCCCCAAAACATCTTTCAACAGAACCCGGTCCTCAGCCTCAGCTAGGAGGATACGGGTGGCCGCGTTCAGCGCGACCGCTTCTTTCAGCTTTACAGGCTCGGCGATTTCGGGCGGGGTGGCTCGGCGGGATTGCTCAGATGCCTGACAGGCAATGCGTTGCCAGCGCTCCACGCGTTTCTGTGCGGCAGCCGCGAGATGGGCACCGGTGCGCCGAGCGATGAACGGGATGATACGGGTAACTCCCAGTTCGGTGCACTTCTCGATCGCCCACTCCATGCGATCGAATTTGAAGATGGCGAGTGCTACCGCAATCTGAAACACTGTAGCAGCAGGAAGTTCCTCTGCGAGTTCGAACTCTATGCGGCGGTCGTGGATGGCAACAATCCGGCCGCGCCGAACGACCTCGCCGGTGGATAGATCGAATTCCTGGCCGATGCGGGCACGCAACACGCCTGACAGGTGATCGGCGTGGGAGCCGATGAGGGCAGCGCGATTACCATTGAACTCGTCGGCAATCCAGCGGCGGCGGGTCATGGGTTAAATTTTAAACGCAAGGTCCTTAGACTCGCCTGCGCCTCAGCGAATGAAGCAGCCAGGCAGGCAACACAATGACGATTGCAGAAGTAAAAGCGGCATCCTGAGACAGGCATAACCCTAAAGCGCGGGGCGGGGGACTGGCGGGGGCGCGAGTCATTCTCCGCCGCAGCACGGCGCCAGAACTACCCAAAGATGTCTTTTACTTTGCCCAGCAGCGTGCGATTTTGGGGTTTGTTGTCCACACGCGTCATTTGATCGAGTTCCTGAAGCAGTTCACGCTGTCGCTTGTTCAATTTGTTCGGGGTGTGAACGCGCACTTCAACGAACAGGTCACCCTTGCCATGACTATTAAGCACAGGGACCCCCTTGTTGCGAATGCGGAAGGTGCTTCCCGACTGCGTCCCTTCGGGAATCTTCAGTTTGTGATCGCCCTCAAGTGTAGGTACAGCAATCTCAGTGCCGAGCGCAGCCTGGGTGAACGAAATCGGAATCACGCAATGCAAATCATTACCTTCACGCTCAAAAAAGGAATGTTCTTTGACATGCAGAACGACATAGAGATCGCCGGCTGGCCCGCCGAAAGCGCCCGCTTCCCCTAAGCCAGCGAAGCGAATGCGCGTGCCGTCTTCTACCCCAGCGGGGACCTTGGCGTCGACGGTCCGCTGACGCAGCACCCGGCCTTCTCCCTTGCATTTCGGGCAAGGATCGGTAATCACACTGCCTGCGCCTTGGCAGGTGGGGCAGGTACGGGCGATGCTGAAGAATCCTTGCTGATATCGGACCTGCCCACGTCCCGCGCAGGACCGACAGGTCACCGGCGCCTTGCCCGGTGCAGCGCCCGATCCGCGACAATCTTCACAGACTTCGTGGTGGCGCACTGTGACTTTTGTTTCCGTGCCGAATACAGCCTCGTCGAATTCGAGGGTGACATCTTCCCGCAGGTCGGCGCCGCGCTGGGCTCGGCTGCGTCGACGAGAGCTCGCGCCCCCAAAGAGATCGCCAAATCCAAAAAAGTCACCGAAGATGTCCTGGAAATCCTGAAACACACTGGCATCAAAACCCGCACCCGCTCCTGCGCTGCTGCTCACCCCAGCATGGCCGAAGCGGTCGTAGAGAGAGCGCTTTTCCGTGTCGGCCAGCACGGCATAGGCTTCGGTGACCTCTTTGAATTTTTCCTCAGCTTGCGGCTTGTCGGGATTGCGGTCGGGGTGATACTGCAACGCCAGTTTGCGATAGGCGCTCTTGATCTCCTGCTCGCTAGCGGTGCGAGTGACTCCCAGCACTTCGTAATAGTCGTGTTTTCCGTTACTGGTCAGAATGGCCTTTTCCTTTTTTTCTTATACTTTTTTTCTTATACTTTACGCCGGTTCTACCGCTAGGAGTTCTTCGCCACCCTCACCATCGCGGGACGCAGGAGTCGGTCCTTGAATTTATATCCGCGCTGCAATTCCTCCAGTACTTGGTGATCTTCAGCCTCAGTGGTCTCCACCATCTCGACCGCTTGGTGGAGATGCGGGTCAAATGGCTCCCCCTTCGCGGGAATAGGACGGAGGCCAAGCTTGGCGAGCGCATCTTGCAACTGTTTGTAGATCAGTTCAACACCGCTGCGAAATTCTCCGGGGTTTGACGATGGCGCCTGCAGCGCTCGCTCGAAGCTGTCCAGAATCGGCAGCAAGCTCTTGACCACGTCTGCCACAGCGTACTCACGGAATTGGTGCTGCTCACGAGCCGCTCGTTTCCGTGTATTTTCAAATTCGGCCTGCAGGCGCGCCAGGCGATCGATCAGCGTGTCGCGTTCCGCCCTGAGCTTTTGCATTTCGGAGCGAAGCTCAGGGGTGTCCGCATCAATCCTGGATTGTTCAGCCTCTGCCCCAGTTGAACTGGCTTTCTCCTCGCCCGCTTCGTCTGAAGGCGGAAGCTCGTGCTGTACATCAAGCCCTTGTGGATCGATTTCAGATTTTCCGTTCGTTCTTGCCATTGTTTTCACTCAGTCTCGTTAAGAATTTTGTCAAACAAGCGCGCGATATAGGAAACGGCAGTAATGGCGTGCTGATAGTCAATTCGCGTCGGCCCGATGACCGCGAGCGAACCCCTGACCTCGTTACCAACCCGAGCCGGCGCGCCGATCAGCACAAAGTTGCGCATCGAAGGCAGCGCCTGATCTAATCCAATTACGACGCGCACGGCTTCCTGCTTGGCATCGAGGTAAGCGCCAAGCAGTTGGATAATCTTTTCCTTCTCTTCCAGCGTCTTCAGCATTTCCTGCAAGCGCTGGCGATCCTGCTCCCCGGTTACCAGGTTGGCCGCACCTTCCACGAACACCACCTGGGCGGACTGGTCCGTAGTCAGCGCACCCTGCTTACACAGCTGCTCGATGGACTGCATCAGCCGGTCATATTCGCTGCGCTCCTGCTCGAGGCGCCGATTGATTTCGGCACGCATATCTTCCATGGTCCAGCCGCGGAAGTTTTCGTTGATGTAGCGCGCCGCAAGATCAAGATCGGCTTGGGGCAGGTCCAGGCGCAACACGCGATCACGCACCAGCCCGGAGCGCGTCACCACAACAGCCAAAACCTTCTGGTCGCCCAAGCGCGAGAAGTACACATGCTCCAGGGCATTCTTGGAACCACCGATGGCCACGGCGACACCTACATTGCGCGAGATCAAGGAGAGCACATGGGAGGTGCGTTCCATGAATTCCTGCACGTCAGAAATGCCCGAAAGCGAACCGTGGATGATGTTCTCGTCCTGATGCGAAAGTCGTGCATTACCCGTGATCTGCTCAACATAATAGCGATAGCCCTCGGGCGTGGGTACGCGGCCTGCAGAAGTATGAGGCTGCTCGAGGTACCCTGCGTCCGCAAGGTCAGCCATCACATTGCGGATGGTCGCCGGACTCAGCCCCTCACGATTGGAGCGTGCAAGCGTACGCGATCCTACGGGCTCGCCGGTGGCGATGAACGTCTCCACGACGGCCGTAAGGATTTCGCGTTCCCGCTCACCACTGGGTCCGGATGTCGGCATACTAGTTCTCTTGTATCACGTTGGGCCTACGGCGATATCACGTTGGCCTACGGCGGCAGGCGGTCAGTTCTTTTTCCCTTTGACGCCCCTTCTAAGTATCTTTAGATGCAAAAACTTAGCTAAGAGATTCGCCGAGTCCCAATTGGAATTCTAGGAACCGGGTAGGGGCGTGTCAAGCAAGCATTCGCGGGGACGAGTGCTTTCCGTCCTTTACCGGAGGCGCAGATTCCCACTATCCTCCCAGAGTCTCAATCTCTTTTCGACAACAATGCAAAAAAAACCTTATATAGCGGTGATCGGAGCGGGCGCTTTCGGGGGATGGACTGCTCTGTATCTGTTGCGCCACGGCGCACGTGTGATTTTGCTGGATACCTGGGGGCCGGGAAACTCGCGAGCTTCTTCTGGCGGTGAAACGCGCGTAATTCGCGGGACATACGGTGCCGATTCCCCCTATACGCGGATGGCGGCGCACGCGCTAGAACTTTGGAAACGGCATGAGAAACGGTGGAAGCGACAGTTCCTGCATCGCACCGGTGTGCTGTGGATGGCGGCGAGTGGCGAGGATAGTTTCGAACGTGGATCGGTGGAGATGCTGCGTAAAGCAGGAACCAAACACCATGAACTATCCCTACGCGATTTGAAGAAGCGCTGGCCACAGATCAACTTCGAAGAGGTGAGTTGGGCTATCTACGAACCAGAAGGCGGATATCTCACGGCACGCATGGCTTGCCAGGCGGTAATAGAAGCATTTCTCGCAGAAGGTGGAGAGTACCGGCAACTAGCTGTTGTGCTGCCTGGTACTGAGACGGGCAACTGGCGTGGTCTGAAACTCTCAGATGGCTCGAAGTTGGTCGCAGATCAATACGTCTTCGCCTGCGGACCTTGGCTAGGAAAGCTGTTTCCTAGAACAATCGGCGACCGCGTGTGCACGACCAAGCAGGACGAGTTTTTCTTTGGCACGCCTTCGGGAGACCACCGTTTCGACGACAAACACCTGCCGGTCTGGGCCGATCACCGGGATCGATTTGTTTACGGTATTCCAGGAAATCAGGGCCGCGGGTTCAAAATCGCCGACGACACGCGCGGGCCAGAGTTGGATCCGACCTCGGGCGAGCGGGTCGTCAGTGCTGGCGGATTAAAGACAATTCGTGAATATCTAGCATTTCGGTTTCCTGCCATGAAGAACGCCCCCCTGCTCGAAACGCGTGTATGCCAGTACGAGCAGACTCCGGACAGCCACTTCATTATTGACCGGCATCCAGCGGCTGAAAATGTATGGCTAGTGGGCGGCGGATCCGGGCATGGTTTCAAGCACGGACCAGCGGTGGGAGAAATGGTGTCTGAGTTGGTGATGAACGAGAAGGAACCGCAGGCGATATTCCGCCTGGCGAGGTTTAGTGTGTAACGAGTGGTCTCATTCCTTTGGGAATAGGGGTCGCTCGATCCAGGTTGTCCTTTGTACACTCGCTCCGGAATGGCGGGTCGAATTACGAGGTCGCGGCAAGATACGCTGGGGAAAGCCGACGGGATGCAAGCGCTACGACGAACTACTGGATCTGTATCACACTCTCGGGCGCGCTCGATTTGATCTCCTCCACACGCGCCATCACCTTGCGCGCAAATTCGTACAATGACT
>QIAR01000807.1 GCA_003225595.1 Acidobacteriota bacterium
CGTCGGCATGCCGCGGCCCGCCGCTTCGACCAAGCGCCTCGTCGGGCAGTTCTGTCACGTGAGGTCCGCCCATCACGACCGGAACTCCTGCGGCCCGAACAGCATCCGCCATACGATACGCCTTGGCTATCATTCTGGTCATTGCGCCAATGCCGACGAGTCCAATCCTTTGTTTGCGCACGAACCGCGCGATGCCAGCTTCATCCATAGGTTGTGCGTTGCCATCAATCAGCAGCACCTCATGGCCAGATGGAGTCAACGCCTGGAGCAGAAACATCCAAAGATGCGGCATGAAATTGCGTGTCACGCCGTTATCGGGGTTGTAAAGTAGAATTTTCATAGCCTCTTTCCCATTCTAGAAATCGCTTCTTTGGTACGTGCCTCACCGCGGGGGAGACACTCGCGACGCCAGAACCGGCGGCTTCTCCTTGAGCTTCTTATCCGGGATTTTCATTTTGGACTCCCAAGCAGGCGGCATTGTACACCGATTGCCTTGTGGAGCCTTTCTGGTCCCGTTGGTCACCGAAAAGGGCTGGACTGCCGGCGGGATCGTCGAGCGGCATTCCAAATCCGAATAACGTCATTTAGCTACCTCAAGGGGCGCCCTTTTATAATGCGTTCTCGCCGATGCTCGCGGACAAAATCGCTGCTCGATCGTCGGAACGGCTAGAAAGACTTGTAGAGCAAATCGTAGCCGCGCTGGAGAAGGACTGAACGGTAGGTGCTGGTCAAACCTGACCCGGTCGGCAAGCGTTCTGTGCCAAAAACCTAATGACTCTCGATGAGCTAAGTAGTTCACCTGGAAGGCTATCTGTCACGGGTTGTGACAGTGCCAGAATCACACATGTTTTTCGCATGTATGCGGGTGCCCTCAGGTGCTTCGACTCTGAAAATACACAGCATCCTGTATTGAATTCGCAAAGTACCCCGGGGTAATGTGGTCGCGCAACATGACACAGGCAGCTAACTTTAGCCTGAGAGCTGCCGACATCAACCACGTTCTATCGGCTCATCTATGAGCGGTTCAAGAGTGCCTCTCATTCACGACTGATACCTCGCCACAGTCGGCAGCATCCCGGAGCTAGCTTCGAAGTTCGAAACAGACCCGCCACTTCGGAACAGCGCAAGATCTAGGTCGATCTAGGTCTTTACCTGTGCTTGCACTCTGGCCTGAAGAATCGGGAGTAAAGGCCATGACCGGGAAACCGCTGATCCTCTGTGTTGACGACGCATCGAATGTGCTTGAAGGTCGCAAAATGCTGCTGGAAGAGAACGGGTTTGAGGTTCTGACCGCTACAAATGGAAGGGAAGCTTTGCAAGCGTTTGTCTCGCATCCAGTGGATTTGGTGCTTCTCGACTATCACATGCCGCAAATGAACGGTGATGTTGCTGCGGCTGAAGGCTCGTAAACCAGATGTCCCGGTCGTGCTTTTATCCGCCGATGACTCGGTGCCACAGAGCAAGCTGAAAACTGTGGATGCCTTTGTGTCTAAGTCTGAACCCATAACCACCTTCTTGGAAATTGTGGACCATTTGCTGAGTCTACGTTTTCTATTTCAGCCTCTCGGTGATTTGGAAACTGGCGGGGTCGAAGGGCGGCATAAATGAGAAGCCGCCTATTCGCGAAGTGCGTTGGACTTTTCCAATTCTCATGCCGTGCTTGAAGGCCGCAAGCAAACCAGAGCTAGATCAGTCTTTTTTGATCGAAGGGCCTGCCTGAGTGATACTTCCCGGAACTAAGTTCGTCTTGATCGTAATTCTCTGGCGGGGTAACAGATCTTGACCCGATGTTTCCCGGGGCTCACCAGCATCCCTCGGCCAACCCCACTAAACTCTCGGACGGTCCCCACAAAACCGTCGTCCAGGAAAACAGCTGCCCTTTCCGGTGTGACTTGGAGCTTGAGTTGAGATGTGACTGTGGGAAATTGGGCTCGAGGATCTTTCTGCATTGTCACATGCAAGACGACCTTCTTCCCCGGCTCCAAGACCACCTTCTGAGTGAAATCCATGTACCCTGACTGGCGCACGGAAATCTGATGTTCGCCGGGTCGAAGGGATACGTCGCCACCCACCGCGGATGGTTGTCCGCCAGGATGGCACAGCGCGAACCCGGCTCGAATCCGTTTCCCGTGATCCAGCGCGCGATAGACTCCGCGATGCGCCGCACTTCAGCGTAGGTGTACCTCTCCACGCCCTCGGGCCGCTGGATCTCCAGCGCGACGTTGTTGGGCCAGCGCTCGACGCACTCCAGAAAACGGTCGTAGAAGGTCCGCATGACCAGTCCCGGAATATTACTTACTTTGCTCACTTCGTATTGCGGCCGCGTGTTTCTCTGCGAAGGCGAGACTTGCACGGACCTCGGCGCGTGTCGTTGCAGTCCCCTCGTTCCTCTGCGTATACCGCACCGCCTCGAAGAAACCGTCAGCCGCATCAGGTTTCACTCTGTGCGAGAGCAGCTGCAAGAATTCCTTGTCGTCCGTAGC
>QIAR01000266.1 GCA_003225595.1 Acidobacteriota bacterium
TCACGGATTGAGTCGTCGATGTCGAGGGCGATGAAGATGCGCATGAGAAAAAGGTTTTCTTGCCCTGCTTCCGGTTCAGGTTTTATCGGGTCGTCGCTTCTGCAAGACTGAGAGGTAAGAACAAAGAGCTAATGCTGAGAGCTAAGGGTTGTTCACATCAACTTCCTTCTTACCATGTCCAACGCCTGCTGGGTTGCGAACCAACGAATGCGTTTGCGGTCGCCGGGAAAGCTGCGCTCAATCACTTCCGTCCCGCTCTCGCCTGCCAGGGCGTGGAACACTAAGCCTACGGGTTTCTGCTCTGTGCCACCGGTTGGACCGGCTACGCCGGTGATCGCGACACCGAGATTTGCGCCGCACCGCTGGCGGATGCCCTCGGCCAAAGCCACAGCGACTTCGCGGCTCACCGCGCCATGTTTTGCGATGACTTCGGCGGACACACCGGCGAACTCAGTCTTCAGTTCGTTGGAATACACGATGGCGCCGCCGAGAAAATAGCGGGAACTGCCGCTAATTGAAGTAATCCTCTGGCCGAGTAATCCCCCTGTGCAGGATTCGGCGACAGCCAGCGTCAGGTTGCGCATCTGCAGGTAGTAGCTCACAATCTGTTCCAGCGATTCGCCATTGCTTGAAAAGACGAAATCCTTCAGCTCGTCTTCTATTTCTCCGGCGAGCTTTTCAATCTTCTGCTCAGCTATTTCAAGAGATGCCGCCTGCGTGCGCAGGTGTAATTGTATTTCTCCCGCACCAGCCAGAATGGTCGTCTGCACGTCAGGGTACCGCTTGTATACGGGGGCGATGCGCGCGTCACACTGCGACTCGGCCATCATAGCCACCTTCAGCACACGAGTGGCAATGAACCGCGGCGGCAACTTGGCGCGAAGACGGTTCATGCATTGTTGTTCGAAAAGAGCCCTGAGTTCATGCGGAGGGCCGGGCAGCAGCATAATTATTTTTTCGCTCCCGTCATACTTGCCGCTAAGCCACTGACCGGGAGCAGTTCCGTTCACATTTGGAAGCACGGTTGCGCCCACGAGAATGTCGGCCTGCTTGGCATTATTCGGTGACATTTTCATCTTGCGTTTGGCGAAGCGCTGCTCGAGTTTGCTGAGGATTTCAGGATCGCGGCGGAGTTCGATCTCGAGAGCCTCGGCTACGGCTTCGCGAGTGAGATCGTCCTCTGTCGGGCCGATACCTCCCATGAAGATGAGTATGTCAGCGCGGGAGAGTGCGATTCGGGCTGCACAGACCAAGTCCTTCCGGCTGTCGCCGACAATGGTCTTGAAGGCGACCTCGATACCGAGCTGGTTGAGCTTTTCCGTCAGGTAGAGGGAATTCGTGTCCTGGCGAAACGGGGTCAGCAGCTCCGAGCCAACAGCGATGATCTCGGCGTTCACGCGTAGAAGTTTAAACGATAAAGGCGGAGACAATAAGAACGTGGGGCACTGAAATACGAAGACGTATCGAGGGCGAGGGCGCCCGCCGCACACGACCTACTCCGGCAATAATGCCTGCCCTTGGACGTTCCAGGAGAGATGATGCACAGCACTTGTCGTTGCCAAGACTACGGAACGGCCGGGGGCGAAAGCCAGGCCGACAAGCCCGTGTCCAGCGACTTCCAGATTGGCTTTTCCTTCGGGCGTAATCCTGACGATGCCACGCTTGCCGGCGAGCGATCCCGCAACATAGAGGTTGCCATCCGCATCGAAGGCCAATCCCTGGGGACGTCCTATGCCACGGTAGAACATTGAGACACTACCATGCGGATCTATTTTGTACACCCCGTCAAAGCTGGATGTTGTAGGTCCGGTGACGAACAAATCTCCCTTTGGCCCGAATGTAAGGTGATAGGCGGAAACGCTGGGCTCGAGGGTTGCGAAAACAAAAATCTGGCGATCACGGGCAATCTTAAAAATCGTGCCGCTGCGGTCACCCACATAAAGGTTCTGCTCGCGATCGAAAGCGATACCAGTGGCAATGCCCATGCCCTCAGCGTACGCCGACATCGTGCCGTTGGGTGCAACGCGGTACACAGTCCCGTCGTACCTTGAGGAAACATACATCTGGCCCTCGCGGTCGAAGGCGATCGAGGTCGCATTCATCATCTCGGCAAGGAACGGCTTGACGGCATAATTCGTGTCGATTTTGAAAATCGCGACGGGAACTTTCTGCCCGCGGGAGCCCGAAAACGTGACGTAGATGTTGCCTTCGGCGTCGAGTGCAGGGTTGGTGACAGGGTGGAGGTTCTCCGCAATGGGAACGGCTACCCTGACTGGTTGCGGATTGCTCACATGGCCGTTGGTCGAAACCACGACTGGGCCCGACGTCGCGCCATCAGGAACGCGGGCCACAACGAAGTCGTCTGAACTGATTACCACCGTGCCCTCGACCTCGCCGAACTGCACGCGAGGCCGTCTGAGCTCGGGCGGGCGCAGACCGCTGCCTAAAATACGAATCTCGGCGCCAGGTAGAGCGGCATCCGGAGACACACGATCAATGTGTGGTTTGCCATTAACGTTCTTCTTGCCCAACAAACGATTGGAAATTCCCATGGGCCCAACTTCCTTGCGGCGCGTACAAGGCGCAAAAGTAATGCTATCCGTTTAGAAGACGAATATGCACTACAAGATGCATCACGACCAGCGCATACAGTCCAGCTCCCAGATCGTCGAGAACGATCCCCGCGCCTTCCGGAATGCGTTCCAGCTGTCGCACCGGAGGTGGCTTCAGGATGTCGAAAACACGAAAGAGTATAAAGCCCGTCAAGAGAGTTTTCCAAGAGATTGGGATGCCAATGAAACTAATCAGCTGGCCAGCGACTTCGTCGATCACTACAAACTGCGGATCCTTCAGGCCGGAGGCGCGGGATACGCGCGTGGCGGCAGGGATTCCGATGAGCACAACTATGAGGACCAGAACACTTGCTGCTGCAGGCTGCGAGGTTGCCGAAATCGAATGCGCCACAATGGCCCAGAGAAGGACCGTGGCCGCGGAGCCCCAACTGCCCGGTCCGGGCCGCAGGCGGCCCACGCCGAAGAAGGTGGCAATCACGGTGGCCCAGAGTGGGGCGGGAGCGGTCACCCTGGCGGCAATGCTGCCCTTACTGATATCGAGACCGGATGTGCTGTTGCCAGTGGTCATCACTCTTGGGCTCGGCGGCCCCTGTAGCGCTGGCGTCTCACCATCCACACAACTTACTCATTCTCGTCGGGTTCTTCTCCTCCACCCCCTGAAGCAGCGTCACTGGTGTCATGCAACGGGGAGGAGATCACATATTCGCCACTCGCCCACTTACCCAGATCAATCAGGCGGCAACGCTCGCTGCAGAAGGGAAACTCCGAGTCCGAACTCTTCACCGGCTTTCTGCAAATCGGGCAACGGAGGCTGATGGAACGCTTGCGGGGCATAGCAACCGACATCCGACTAAAGGATTCTCGCCACCAGGTCGTAGTCGTGCGCCTCAGTGATCTGGCACCGGTAAAATTCACCCGGCCGGGGTTCCAGCCCGTCGGGAATGTCATTGACGAAGACCTTTCCATCAATCTCGGGGGCGTGCATTGCGGTGCGCCCCTCTAAGAGAAGATCGGTTTCCTCAGATGTTCCTTCCAGCAGCAGATCGAATTCCTCACCGACCAGGGCTGTTTTTTTGCTCTTGCTGATCTGGCGCTGGATCTGCATCAGGTGTTTCCGGCGGCGTTCAATCTCGCGGGCCGAAATTTTCTTTTCCATGCCATACGCGCCAGCGCCCTCTTGATCGGAGTAGCCGAATGCGCCCATCCAATCTAACTGTGCGCTGCGCACGAAATCGCACAACTCTTCGAATTCCTCTTCAGTTTCGCCAGGAAATCCAACAATAAACGAAGTGCGCAAAGTAAGGTCGGGAATCATGCGCCGCATTTTCTCAATGGAGCGGAGCAAAAGGTCCCCGCCGCTGCCGCGTTTCATGCGCTTGAGCACTGTTGGTGACGCGTGTTGCAACGGAACATCAATATAGGAGCAGATCCTATCGTGCGCAGCAATCGTTTCGAGCAAGCGGTTAGTAATCTTATTCGGGTAAGCGTAAAGGAACCGAATCCAGCGTAACTCCTCGATGCTGGCCAGTTTTTCCAGCAATACCGCCAGACCGTCTTTGAGGCCTAGGTCTTCCCCGTAACAAGTTGTGTCCTGACCGATGAGCGTGATCTCCCTTACACCACAGCGCGCAAGGCGCTCAGCCTCGGCAATCACCGACTCGAAGCGGCGTGAGCGAAACTTGCCTCGTAATTGTGGGATGATGCAGAAGCTGCAGGGATGATCGCAGCCTTCCGCGATCTTAATGTAGGCAGTGTAATGCGGGGTGGCAAGGACACGCGGAGTCTTGTCATCGTAAAGATAATTTGGCAGATCGGCGATGGCGCCGTCCCAGGCCTCGCGGGAGAAGCGACCCTGGGCCACACGCGCGTCACCTTCAGCGCGCGATGACAAAATCACGAACGGGGAATTCGAAGTCGAGGCGCTTTCGCCGGAAATACCCGCCGCCGAGAGAATCTTTTCCAGTTCGCCGGTTCCGACTACGGCGTCCACTTCCGGCATATTTTTTTGGATTTCATCGCGAAATCGTTCGACCAGACAACCGGCGACAACCAGTTTCTGTGCACGGCCTTCCGTCTTGAGCCGTGCCATTTCCAGGATCGTATCTACCGACTCCTGCTGCGCGCTGCTGATAAACGAACAGGTGTTAACCACTATGACATCAGCATCTTCAGCGCGCGAAGTCAACTCAGCTCCGGCCTGGGTAAGCAAACCCATCATGACCTCGCTATCCACGAGGTTTTTGGGACAACCCAAACTGACGAATCCGACCTTCTTGCGCCGAGAAGCGCTGCTGGAATCGGTTTTCTCCCGGTGCAGCGCCGGCACAGATTTTTCCTCAGCTACCATGGAATTTTACTATTCTAGCATCCACAAGAACGTGCGCCTCGCGTTGCGCCGGCGGTTCGGCGTGCACCACGGAAGGCAGCACCTGTCATTCAGAGAGTCCAGCGGGACATGCTAACCTAGACGCACTTACCTTGAGACATCCAGACCACTCCTCAGGAGGAGAGATGTCGCTGAAACGGCTCACGATCGTGTGTTTATGTGCGGTGATGACCTTGGTAGCACATGCCGCCGCTCAGAAAAATGAGCTGGCGGGGCTCGTGGGACGTACTTTCATCAGCAATCAGGGCATTAAAGGGGCGACTTTCCTCAACAATGAAGTGCGGTTCGGAAATGGGTGGACGTTCGAGGTCAATTACGCCCATCGGGTGTTGGGCGCAGGCTTTGCCTCAGTGTTCTTGGAATTGCCGGCGGTGGTCAACGTGAATGAAAAGCTGAACACCGGCCTCAATTTGATCCCAGAGAATTTCAAATCCTACTTTGTTACTCCCGCAGCGCGGCTAAACGTGTTGTCGGACACCGCGATTTCGCCATGGGTGAGCCTGGGAGGCGGTTACGGCCATTTCAGCGAGAGCTCTACGCTGGTG
>QIAR01000267.1:0-950 GCA_003225595.1 Acidobacteriota bacterium
CTCGACCTCTCATCGCGCAGGATGCCAGATGTTCTCGTTGACTTTCAGGGTTTGCGATTGGCGATAGAAAGCGAATACGCCAGCTCGTCCGCGCAAGACAAGGCGAGTAAGGCCGCTCTGCGGAGAGTGGAGGAAGGCATCGCTCACGTCGGGATGGCGCTGATCTACCCCGATTCAATGAAAACGGCTCCTGGCGACAGCGATACTCTACGCAATCTCCTCACGAAGGAGACTCTCCAGTTCGCCATCATTACCGAAACGGATGCGGCACTCCAGTTCGCGTTGCCATTTGCCGCAGCAGCGGCTGGCCAGGTGATTCCGTTTGTGAAGGGGAATCTTGATGAGTTGGCTGGTGCGTTGCGAAGATCTTATGACCAACTCATCAAAGACGACGTTTTGAATAGAGCGGTGACCCTATTAGAACAGGGCATTGAGTCGTTCACACTTTCCCTCGCTCCACAACCTGCGGCAACGGGCCGATTCATGATGGCGCTAGGGATTAAGGCGCTGCCAAAGCCGAAAAAGGAAAGCTCTAATGAGTAGGTCTCAGCTTGAGCTGCGGCAACGATCCGCCATCACGAGGATTGCGGCTCTTGTTCTTGTGAACGCGATGATGTTTGAGGAAGTGTTGGCGCAGAAAGACGAGCGGGTTCGCCCTTTACAAGTCGCGCTTGTATCGCGACATGCGGCATATAGTCACGTTCACGTCCGTGATGGTCAGCATGGGGTCTACGGTCACCAAGCCTTCGAGCGACGCTTCGATCAAACCTCGGTTGTAGGCCCGCTCCTTCAGGAGTTGGGACTGAAGCTGTGCCTGTTCGGTGATGTCACGGGCGCTGGCAAAGATGCCGCGCACGCCCCCGAATTGGTCACGGAATACGGAAGCATTGAATGAGACCCCTAACTGCCGGCCGTCGCGTCGGGCCAGCGTCAGGACATAGTTAGTGACG
>QIAR01000267.1:962-3244 GCA_003225595.1 Acidobacteriota bacterium
CATAGTTAGTGACGACGCCCTTCGCCAGGGTCTCGTTTACGCCCGCCGTGGCGCGTTCAGGGTCTGCAAAGTAATCGGCAAATGGAGTGCCGAGCAACTCTTCCCGGGAGAACTCAGACAGGCGGCTCATTTGCTCATTCACGTCCGTGATGACGCCTTTCGGATCTACGGTAATGAGGCCGTCCACGGATGCTTCAATCAATCCCCGGTTGTAAGCTTGCGATTCGCGCAGTTGGCTTTCCAGTTTCTTTTGCTCGGTGATATCGCGTGCGGCTGCGAACACACCCTCGAGCTTACCGATGGCATCCCGGAAAATTGAGGCATTGTAGGAGACCAGGGTCTCGCGGCCTTCCATACTGCGAACCGTGAGTTCGTAGTTGGTTACCTTACTCTCACGCAGTACGAGTTTGATGCCCTCTTCTGCTCGCCCGGGATCGGTGAAGTAGTTTTTGAAGGGAGTGCCGATAAGTTCGTCCCTTTTCCGCCCGGTGATTGCTTCCATCTGCTGGTTGACATCGGTGATGATGCCCAGCGGATCGGTGGTCATCAGAGCATCAATATTCGATTCGATCAGGGACCGGGTGTAAAACTGGGTGGCCTTCAGTTCGTCGGTAAGGCGTATCTCTTGCGAAATATCTTTGGAGATAAGGAGAAAGCCGATGGGTTTTCCGGAAGCGTCCCGGCGGGGAGTAAGCACCACGCGCGCCGTGAATCGCTGGCCATTTTTCCGTACTCGGACGAGAGTCCCTTCCCACTTTCCGTCGGTGAGCGCCTTCTCAAGTATCGCGCGTGGTGTACCGGCATCGATGTCTTCGGGCGTGTGCAGGATCGATGAGTTGGCCTTGCCCACCACTTCTTCCGGACCATAGCCATAGATCCGTTTCGCACCTTCGTTCCACAGCAAGATCTGACCGTCTAGATCCTTGCCGATGATTGAGTATTCGGTTGAGGACTCCAGAATGTTGCCGATAAAGTCGAGTGCATCATCGGCGCTGGCTACGATCGTGCTGTCGAAAAGTTTCTTACTCATCGCAGAACTAGACCTCGTCTAATCAACCCGTCTGCGGTGAGTCAAGAAAATACAGCAGCAGGCTGGGTTCGTGGCCAGGGCCAAACTTGTACTGGCTTAGAACAATGATCGGATTTTCATTCGCGGTGCTGCTGCTGTCAATGCACTTCAAGACATGGGCCGAAACAGTTTCCCAATATGGAAAATGAGCACACTACTCACGGGTAACAGCCTTGACAAGTTGCCCGATCAACCCGCAAAATGCATAGGTTTTGGAGTGACGCCGTCAGTCCATTTTCAGGCGAAGCTGCTATTCAGTTGCTGGCTCTCGCTCCGAGAGAGCCGGCATGCTTCACTCGCGTGTGCGCCGCTCGTCGTTCTGGCCAGCAGTCCTAGCTTTACCTAAAAATTAAAGCACCCGAAGAAGCTCTCGCTGAGTTCGGGGAAGGAACTATCCAATGAAGATGGTGCCCGCGCTTCGTGCGCTGCTTTTCTGTTCTTGCCTCACTTTAGCCTCGATTACCACGGCCCAGATAAATGTAACCACTTATCATTACGACAGCTCACGCATGGGCCAGAACACAAAGGAGACGATTCTCACTTCTTCAAACGTAAATTCGAGTAGGTTTGGGAAGCTGTTCTCAGTGACAGTGGACGGGCAGGTTTACGCCCAGCCCCTGTATTTAGCGAACGTCAGTATCGCAGGGGGTACACATAATGTTGTTTTTGTGGCAACCGAGCACGATAGCCTGTACGCCATCGATGCGAACGTTGGCACCGTGTACTGGCACATCAGCCTCATTCCAGCCGGCGGCAGTACTGTTCCCAGCAGCGCTCTCGCTTGTAGCGACATAGCACCTGAAGTCGGAATAACTAGTACCCCGGTAATCGATACCGGCACTCACACGATTTACGTTGTGACCAAGGCAAAAGTGAATGGCATTTACGTGCAGCACCTGCACGCCATCGATGTTGTCACCCATGCGGAGAAGTTCGGCGGGCCGAAACTCATACAGGCTTCCGGCTTTGATGCGTTCCGTGAAAATAACCGGCCCGGGCTGGTGCTGGAGAATGGGCACGTGATCATCGCCTGGGCGTCCCTCTGCGACGTCACCCCTTATCACGGCTGGATCATCTCCTATAAGGCATCGACCCTGGCGAGAGAGGCTGTCTACAACAGCACACCTAATGGCGGCGAGGGAGGAGTTTGGCAGAGCGGGGCTGCCGGGGCGGTCGATAGCAACGGGAATATCTACTTCGCAACCGGCAACGG
>QIAR01000267.1:3250-9030 GCA_003225595.1 Acidobacteriota bacterium
AGGAATTTTGGAAATACCATTCTGAAACTGGGTCCACCCAGCGCTGGCATTTTCCCGCTGGTCGATTGGTTTACTCCATACAACCAGAGCAGCCTGAATGGCGGCGATACGGACCTGGGGTCGGGGGGAGTATTGCTCCTGCCCGATTTGCCCGTCGGCTATGCCCATCAGCATTTGCTCGTGCAAGCTGGCAAGGAAGGCACAATCTATCTGATCGACCGCAGCCAGATGGGGCACTACTGCTCGGGCTGCACTCGAGATAGTCAGATCGTGCAGGAGATTTCGACTGGCCACAGCATATTCGGGGCGCCCGCTTTCTGGAACAACAAAGTATATTTCTGGGGCAAAGGGGACGTGTTGAAGGCATACTCCTTTAACGCTAACGGCAATGGTTTGCTTTCCAGTTCGCCGATTGCCAAGGCCACGGTTAGCTATCTCTTCCCAGGTGCCACGCCTACGATTTCCGCGAATGGAAACACCAACGGAATTGTCTGGTCTCTAGATACCTCAGGAGCCGAAGCCAATAGTCCTGCTGTTCTCCGCGCCCATAATGCTAGCAATGTCGCAATTGAACTCTATAACAGCAAGCAAGCCGCAAATGGCAGAGATAATCCGGGCGGCGCGGTGAAGTTCTCTGTTCCGGTGGTGGCGAACGGAAAGGTATATGTTGGGGGCAAAGGGCGACTTACGGTTTACGGCCTGCTAGCCACGGTGGCGACACCTACCTTTAATCCAGCGCCGGGGACATACAGCGGCACACGGACGGTGACGCTATCGGATGCGACTTCCGGTGCCACCATTCACTGCACAACCAGTGGCACTACGCCAACCAGCGCCTCGCCGGTTTGCACCACGTTGACCGTCAGCGCGACGAAGACTATTAAAGCAATCGGAATGAAAAGCGGGTTTGTGACGAGCGCAGTGGCCGTGGGCACTTACACCATTCAGTGAGCGGCCAGGTTCAGGCGAGAACGATGTAAACTGAATCGCCGGTCCTGATATGCCACGACGCACATCTTCTTCACTGGTCGTTACAATGCGGATTGCGCTACTTGCTCTGATTGTTTGCGGCACAACCTTCGCCCAAGCTCGTTATGACTTGGTGATCCACGGCGGACGCGTCCTCGACCCCGAGACCTCATTCGACGCTGTCCGCGACGTTGGTATTCGCGGCACCCAGATTGCCGCCATCAGCGAGCGGCCGCTTGTTGGGGCGCGCGTCATTGACGCGTCCGGCCTTGTCGTCGCTCCTGGCTTCATTGATCTCCACCAGCACGACCAGACCGCTGCAGGCTACCGCTTGAAGGCGATGGACGGTGTGACCACCGCGCTGGAGCTCGAAATTGGCCCGCCCGACGTGCGTAAGTTTCTCGACCAGCGCCGCAACGCCGCGCTCATAAATTACGGGACGACCGCCAGCCATCCCTGGGCGCGCGCGGCTATCTTCGGCCGACCCGCCGTCGGCGACGGGGAGATCGTGCCGCCCTCCGGCCCCGCGACGAATGACCCCGCCACCCCGGAGCAGGTACAACGTATGCAGCAGCGGCTGCGGGACGAACTCAACGCGGGCGGCCTTGGCGTCGGCATGGGTATTCAATACACGCCGGGGGCGACGCGCCAGGAAATCATCGAGATGTTTCGCGTCGCCGCCGAACGCGGCGTGCCGGTGTTCGTACATAGCCGG
This sequence comes from Acidobacteriota bacterium, assembly GCA_003225595.1. Taxonomy (GTDB): domain Bacteria; phylum Acidobacteriota; class Terriglobia; order Terriglobales; family Acidobacteriaceae; genus Gp1-AA124. The sequence goes on from QIAR01000267.1 coordinate 4,935, forward strand.
GGCGACCGCGTCGAATCGGTGGGCGAGGTCATCGCTGCGGCTGCGGTCACCGGTGCGCCGTTGCATATCGCCCATATCAACAGCAGTTGCCTGCGCGAGGCTCCCGAATGTCTGCGCATGGTTGCCGGCGCACGCGGCCGCGGACTTGATGTGACCACCGAGGCCTATCCCTACATTGCCGGCACGACGCAAATTAACTCGGCGCTCTTCAACCCCGGCTGGAGAGAAAAGTTCGGCATGGACTATTCTGATCTTATGATTCCGAACACTAGCGAGCGCCTGACCAAGGAACGCTTCGAGCAGCTACACGCATCTCCACAGCCGCAGCCCATCATCATGTTCAACAACACGCAGGCCATGGTGGACCAGGTGATTGCCAATCCCCTGACCATGATTGCCAGCGACGGCGTCCCCGGTCATCCCCGGAACACGGGTACCTTCGGCCGCATCTTCGCTCAATACGTGCGCGAACGCCGCTCCCTCGCCCTGATGGACGCCGTACGCAAGATGTCATACATGCCCGCCATTCGCCTGGAACGCAGCACGCCCGAAGCCCGCAAGAAGGGACGCGTGCAAGTCGGCGCCGATGCCGACCTTGTAATCCTCGACCCAGAAACCTTCCGCGACCAATCCACCTTCGAGAAGCCTGCTGTGCCCAGCACCGGCGTGCGCTATCTCTTGGTAAACGGAACCTTGGTGATCGATGGTGGCGCCATCGTGCCCGGTGTAGCTCCCGGTGGCGCTCTCATCGGCCCTTCGGCACAATGAGTCAAGCCCGCCCCGCTAAAGCAGTGTCAGGATTGCCTTTAGACGTTAGACGCGTCGATGGATGCCCCATTCGCCTAATCAAGTGGACGTAAAGTCGGATAGTGTCCTCTATTAGGACACTACCTAAAGTCGGCGATTCTGACTCAAAAACCAGGTCGAAGTTGAATGCCGGGCATTGCCCGTAAATTAAGCAAGCTGGGTTCCTGATAGACTCAGGGTTTTGCACCTGTGTGCTGCGAGGCGCCTGTGTACTGGCAATTGCCGGCAATGAGCGGCTACGTTGTACGCCTGCTCGGGATGGACTTGTCGCGACAATCCGTAGCGCGCGCCTGTTTATCCGCGGTGCTGGTCATCGGCAGCTTACTCAGTTTTCATTTCCGAAAGCGCCTGCCAAGAGGCGTCCGGTCCGCATGCCTTGCTCTGATCTTTGCGACTGTGGCAGTTTCCGGCGTATTGAGTTTTCGGATCATGCGTTCGCATGTTCAGAACCCACCTCAGTGGGATTTCCGTGTTTTCTGGATGTATGGAAAAGTGATCTCGCGGCACGGAAATGTATACCAACCGGCCGAATATCAAGAATTCCAAACAGTCTTCCATCCGGACACTCAGTTCACCCAGGCCGTTCTGCAGGTAGGCGCCACTTACCCGCCTCACAGCATGCTTCTTTTCTGGCCTCTGGGTTTCGGGGATATTCACACCGCATATCTGTTCTGGTATGCACTCCAGATTGCAACTCTCATCCTCTCCATCGAATTGCTACACAGACTGTTTCTCAGCGGCTCCGGGATGTGGGGCGTAGGCTTAGCCGCAATTCTGGTCTTCAGTTTGCGAGGAACTTGGAGCACCATCAACTTTGGTCAAACGAACTTTCTCGTACTGCTGTTCCTGCTGCTGTACTGGCGCGACCGGAAAATCCCGCGCGCTGGTGTCTGGCTGGCCCTCGGAATTTTGGTGAAGTTGTACGTAGTATTTGTACTGCTCTATCCCCTGCTGCGCCGCCAATGGTCCGTGTTGGCATACACGCTCGGCAGCAGCCTGTTGCTTGCAGTTACTAGCCTGGCTGTGCTCGGACCAACCACATTTGTCAGCTATTTCACGTTAGATCCCGCGAGCCATTTACCCAATTGGGTATACATGGAAAGAATCAATCAGTCCCTGCTGGCGCTTATCCTGCGCAGCAGCAACACAGAACTGCGTAGCGTTTCTCCGTTCTCTCAGCCTCTCTTCTTAATACTGGCATCGCTTCTGATTTCTGTGACTGGTTGGCTAGTGTATCGTGTGCGGCGTGATTCCGATTGGGGCTTGGCCTCCGTACTAGCCATGGCTCTCTTGCTCTATCCAGGGACTCTTGCCCATTACACAGTAGCTTTACTCATCCCGCTGTTGCTGATCTGGAAAGATAGAGAGAAGATTCCGTATGGAGCATGGGGAAGCGTCAGCTTGATTGCTTTCATTTACGGTCTTATCGGATTGTCGCAGGGGAACAGTACGTTCGCGGCAATATTGATCACGTGGTTAGTCGTGGCCAAACTCGGGTTCGACTCAGGGAGCGCGCGCAAGGTTAATTTCAGCTCGATTCCGAGAATGGAATCTACTGCATAGCATGCAGAGGCACTTCTAGCTGCATTCCTGCCGCCTAGTGGTTTAGGATGCTCTCAACCTTGTGAATCAGGCCTCCCAGTGAGGGTCCGACTCCAGCCTCGACTTCTCGAAGTACGCCGCAGCGCCATCGCTCTTCAGCCTCCCTTCGTTCGATTGAGAAAGGCTGCTCAAAACGATAACTGGAATATGTGCGGTAGTGGGATTTTTTTTGAGCGCCTCCAGTACCTGTGGACCTCCTAACTTGGGTAACAACATGTCCAACAGGATGAGGTCCGGAAGGCACTCCTGGGCCAAACCTAAGGCTTTCTCACCATCTTCCGCACTGATAACGTTGTAGCCCGCCTTGGTGAGAACTCGCGCGTTTGCCACTCTCAGCAATTTGCTGTCCTCCACCAAGAGCAGCGTTGCCTTCACCGCGAAACTCCCCGAACGCTCGCCATGAGCCGCATCATGTGTGAACTCGTGTGCAGAAATATGCCCTTGGAGCCTACATCGGCAAAGTAGCAGGCGCGCTTTAGCAGGCTGCGGGAAGCTCGATTTCACCTTGTTTTGGGGAGGGCTCGACTTCAGTCATGCCGTTAAGCCTTCACGGACGGACATGAAGCGGAGACACTGCTCAAAGGCCGGCTTGTAAAAAAAGCCAAGGATCGTGGCCGGTCCTGTCGAAATGTTTTCAAAAGCCAATCCATGTTCCTTCGGGTATAAACACCGTCGCCCCAGCGCGGGCTTCCGAGTTGGCGGTCGCCGGGTTGCACTCCTTGTAACGGCTATGTCTTATCCCGTCAATTTGAGCCAATGTGGGATGGACTTTGCGCGTGATTCGAGGTAGATTCCGTGCACACCGGAAACTTCCATACCGGAGGAGAAAAACATGAAACATAAGATTCTCTGCGGCTGTGCGGTATTTACTTTTGCCGTTGCGATGACTCCTGCGCAAACGAAAATCTCCATGTCCGGCAAGTGCGGCAAGCCCGACGTCGAGCAAAGTGTCCCTGCCGGTGACCAGCCGGGCCATAACTTCATGCTCGCGCAAGGAAAATGCGCCACGAAGGGAGAAGTCGGTGGCGCGGCGAGCAAAGAGGGTGCGTTTTCCGAGCACAGAGACGTTGCGGGAAACCACAGTAAGGCCTGGGGCGTCTACGTGGAAACGTTTGACAGCGGCGACAAGATTTTCTACACCTATCAAGCTACTGCGACCATGAAAGATGGCGCATTGCAGACAGGTCAGGATAAGTGGCAGATGACGGGCGGCACCGGCAAGATGAAAGGCACCAAGGGATCCGGCACCTGCAAGTTCACCGGCACAGCCGATGGCGGCCTGGACTACTCCTGCACCGGTGAATACACACTCGCTGAAGCCGCTCCGGCGAAGAAGTAAGAGGGGAAAAAGACAAATCACGAAGGGCAGTCCAGCGGTTCCGAGACTTATCCTCACATGAGGGTGTCGACTCCGAGTAAAACGTACTTGCCGAAAATCTAGTGGCGCCTTTCTGTTTCGCGCAGAATCGTGGCGAAGCTTCGGCCGCCAAAACTGAAGCCCTGTTCAACGCGGCCAGTCGTGGCCACTCTGGCGCCATTTCCGGGAACCCCGTAGTTCTGGCTGAAAACCCACATCGTACCGGTGCCGTCGTCAATCTGAAAGACGCCGCTGCCGAGGGCCCCAAAAGAACTGCTGACCCGACCGGCGATGGTAACTTCTTTTCCAGCGTACCGGCCCGGATCACGG
>QIAR01000268.1 GCA_003225595.1 Acidobacteriota bacterium
GCTTATCTGCAAACAGGCAGAGATGCGGAGGCGGTTGCTACCCTCTCGGAATTTTCTCGCAAATATCCTGATTCTTTGTTGGTCCGCGATGCACACGTGTTGTATGCGAATGCATTGCTCACGGAAGGCCGGGCGGAAGACGCGGCAGCTGTGCTGGAAAAGCAACGTGAGCCTGTGCGGGCCGACGCAGAGCTGGCGCTGGGTCGGGCCTACGAAGCGTCGGGGCAGACGGCCAAAGCGGCTGACGCTCTGCGCAACGTGTACTACAACACGCCCACTAGTCTGGAGGCAGACCAGGCCGGAGCGGAACTGAGGAAGCTGGGCGCGACGACGGCGAGTCTGTCGGAACGTAAAACTCGCGCTGATTTGTTGGCCAAGGGCAAGCGCTATAGCGACGCCGCGAACGAATATCGGGACCTGCTGAACGAAGTCAATCCGGAGGAGCGTCCCGGCGTACAACTGGCGCTGGCCGCCGCTCTCTTGCGCGGAGGGCACGGCAAGGAAGCGAAACCTATTTTGGCATCTCTCCCCGAGACGTCCGGCGAAGTGAATGCTCAGCGCCTATACATACTGGGCGAGATCGCCCGCGCATCCGATGACCAAGACGGATTTCTCCGGACGGTAGACCAACTGCGGCAAGCCGCGCCGACTAGCCCCTGGCTCGAGCAATCATTGCTGGCCACCGGCAACATTTACCTGCTCAAGCGAGACTACGACAAAGCCATTGACGCCTACCGGGAACTGCAACAGCGTTTTCCCAATGGCAGCCGCGCATCTTATGCCCACTGGAAGGCGGCGTGGCTCAACCTGCGACAGGGGCGAATCGATGAAGCAAAGCGCGAATTCGAAGACCAGATCGCTTGGTACCCGGCATCGGCGGAGGTGCCGCCAGCTTTGTACTGGCGGGGACGCTTGGCTGAGGAAGAAGGCGATTCCGGCAAAGCACGAGCGTTTTATCAGAAGCTCTCGGACCGCTTCCGGAATTACTATTATGCGGAACTGGCGCGTGAGCGGTTGAAGGCGATGAAGGCGTCAGATGATCCGGCACAATACGCGATTTTGGACAGGGTGCCGCCACTTCCGCCCGGCAAAGTTGCAGCCGATGAGATTCCGACCGACGATCTGCGAGTCCAAAAGGCCCAGCTACTCGAGAACGGAGCCCTGGTGGATTTCGCGGTACGCGAAGTGCAGGCGGCCGCTATGGAGGAAAAGGGAAGCTGGGGAACGCCTGAGACTGCGCGGCTTTACCAGGATAGCGGTCAGTACAATCGCGCGATCGAAGTCATGAAGCGGGCCGTTCCCAACTACTTTGCCGTTGATATTCCCGACTTGCCGCGGCCGTATTGGGAGGCGCTTTTTCCGAAGCCTTACTGGATCGACCTGAAACGATATTCTTCACAGAATGCGCTGGACCCATATCTGGTGGCGTCGCTGATTCGGCAGGAATCGGAATTCAATCCTACTGCCGTGTCTCGAGCCAATGCAGTCGGATTGATGCAACTGCTGCCCAACACCGGCAAGAAAGTTGCCAAAGAAGAGAAGTTGCGGCACTTCAACGCCACCCAGTTGTTCGTGCCAGGAGTGAATTTGCAGCTCGGAACGCGATACTTCCGCACCATGGTGGATAAGTTCGGAGCCTTTGAGTACGCGCTCGCCGCCTACAACGCGGGCTCGGATCGGGTGCAAGACTGGCTCTCGCAAGGGAAGTATCGTGATCCGCAGGAGTTCGTGGAATCAATTCCATTCACCGAAACCCGCGAGTATGTGCAGGCCATCTTGCGGAATGCCAGTGTGTATCGGCAGCTGTACGGCGTGCCGTAGGCCGAGATTAAGCACAAAGGACAGCCTTCGCTACGCTCCCGGCAGGCCACGGTTCACCAAAAAGCAAGCGAGGATTTCGGCCGCTTTTTCCCGTCGTGTTATGTCGTGCCTGGTGGTTGATTGAGCGATGGAGCGGGCGAGACGCCCGCCCGACAGCCGGGACACAATCAAAAGCCCGTAGTGTCGTTTGCTTGCACCAAGTTAGTCGTTCCCCCATCGTATCCGCAGGCTCCTTTTCTTTTTAACAGCATTTTTACCTTCCTTGACGCCGCTGCACAGGTAAAATGTTAGGCTCCTCTTTGGAGCAATTTTTAGTCCGGCCAGCGGCCACACATAAAGGAGGAATCACATGACAATCTCTGCCAGACCAATCCCTGAAGGTTTCCATACCGTTACTCCTAGTCTTGTAGTCCGGAATGCCGTAGAAGCAATCGAGTTTTACAAAAGAGCGTTGGGCGCACAGGAGCTCATGCGAATGGCGAGTCCCGACGGCAATATCGCTCATGCCGAGCTGAAAATCGGCGATTCCATCATTTTCCTGTCAGACGAGTTCCCTAACATGGGTAGCAAGTCCCCACAAACTCTCGGCAGCAACACTGGCAATCTCTATGTCTACGTCGAGGACGTCGACACAGCCTTCCAACGGGCTATTGATGCCGGTGGGAGGGCAACCATGCCTGTGGCGGACATGTTCTGGGGCGACCGATATGGGATGTTCGTTGATCCCTATGGCCATTCCTGGGGCCTCAGTACACACAAAGAAGACCTCAGCGAGCAAGAGACGGAAGAGCGGGCAAAGGACTTCTACGCACAGATGGCACAAAGGAAGTCGGCTTAGCGGCCGCTGCATACACGAATAAAACCTTAACCGCAGAGCACGCGGAGGTTTCGGGACAATGCAGAGCACTTTAAACTGCTGACTCCCAAGATTCCCTCCGCGAGCTCTGCGGTAAGTTTTTTTGCCATCCTCCCACCGCAAGTGAGGGCGAGCTTTGCTCGCCTTGGACGGCGAGGAGGTCCGTACGATTATGCGGACTTTTCCCGCGCTGGGGATTTCGTGAACAGGATTTCGAATACTAGCAGGCCCGCGCCGATCACAATAGCGCTGTCCGCAACATTGAATGCAGGCCACTGGTATTGGCCGATGTAGAAGAGAAGAAAATCCACGACGTGACCGTTGACCAGACGATCCCAGAGATTGCCAAGGGCGCCGCCAAGAATCAACGCGAGGCCCACTCCTGTTGAGGTCATCGAGTGGCTGTTCTTCCAAAGCAGGGCAGAGACGATTACCAGCGCCACTAGAGAAAAAAGAACGAGCATGGCGATCTTCCATTCCGAGGGTGAGTCGGCGAAGAGGCCGAAAGCGGCGCCGCGATTCTCGACGTGAGTGAGACGGAAAAAGCCCGGTATGATCTGAATACTCTCGTGGAGAGAGATGTTGCGCTCAACTGCCCACTTCGCCAGCCGGTCGAGGAACACTACGAAAAACGCAATCAGGAAGTGGTACTTGCGCATGGCGTGTTGGTCGGTCATCGCTAGGCCTGGTTCTCAGAAAATCTAAAACCGCTAAGGGCGCCGAGCTCGCAGAGGAGGTTTTCCAAAGAAGAAGACAAAGCTTTTCTCGGCGTTCTCCGCGAACTCTGCGGTGAATCCTTAGAATTCCTCAGCCCCAAGTCCTTTACCACCCACTTAGATTACTTTTCGGCGTCGCCGGCTTCGATCTCTTTCAACACGGCACTGCAGCGTTCACAGACCGTCGGGTACTTGGCATCCTCGCCGACATGGATTGAATAATTCCAGCAGCGCTCACACTTCTTCCCGGCGGCCTTACTGATTTGGACGGTGACCCCTCCCGTCCCATTAGTCGAGACACCCAACTCAAGGTTCACCGCGGACACGATGAAGAGGTATCGCAACTGGTCTCGGTAGCGTGTAAGTACAGAATACACCGGTTCAGCGGCGGTGACTGATACTTGAGCTTCGAGCCCGCCTCCAATCAGCCTATTATTACGGGCCTCTTCAAGTTTCTTCATAACCTCTTCGCGCACTCTGAGGAGCGTCTCCCATCTGGTTTCGAATTCGAGAGAGTCGCCAAACACATGGTCGTGTGAACCTTTTCGCACAGCCCCGCTGCTGCCAAGCCTTTCATCATCGCCGGCGAACAGTGCCAGATGCACGCTCTCCGGTTGCTGGGCAGTTCTTGGAAGATAGTTCCAAATCTCTTCGGCGGTAAAACTCATGATAGGTGCGATCATGCGGACAAGAGCACCGCCGACGTGCCAGAGTGCGGTCTGTGCAGCACGCCTAGGCCGGGAGTGCGGCGCAGAGATGTAGAGGCGGTCTTTGAGCACGTCGAAGTAGAAAGCACTTAGGGTCACAACACAAAAATTCGTTAGCAGCTGATAGATTTTGTGAAATTCGAAGCTGTCATACCACTTCCGAGCATTTTCAACAACCTCCGATGTCTGCAAAAGCACGTAGTGATCCAATTCCTCGATCTGCTCCAAAGGTACAGCATCTTTCTCCGGGTCAAAGTCGTACAGATTACCGACGATGTAGCGGAAGGTGTTGCGGATCTTGCGGTAATTCTCTGCCACGCGCTGCATCAGTTGTTCAGAGCCGACCACGTCTTCGCGGAAGTCCACGGAGGCGACCCACAAACGCACGATTTCTCCGCCGAGGCGATCAGCGATGTCCACCGGATCAACGTCGTTGCCCCGAGACTTGGACATCGCAGTGCCTTTTTCGTCGAGGGTCCAGCCGTGGGTCACCACCATGCGGTAGGGCGGAGTTCCCCGCGTGCCCATGGCGCAGAGCAGCGAAGAATGGAACCATCCGCGGTGTTGGTCGCCGCCTTCGAGATAGAGATCAGCCGGGAAGGGCAGGTTCGGTTCCTGGCCAAGGACGGCGGCATAGCTCGAGCCGGACTCGAACCAGACATCGATGATGTCGGTTTCTTTCCTGAATTTTGTTCCGCTGCACTGGGCGCACTTGCTGCCAACCGCAAGCCCATCGGCTTCTGGCGTATACCACGAGTCCGCGCCGGCGCGGGCAAAGAGCTCGATCACTCTGCGGTTCACCTTGGGATCGCTCAGGGGCTGGCTGCAGCCTTCACATAGAAACACCGCGATGGGCACACCCCAGACGCGCTGGCGCGAGATGCACCAGTCGGGGCGGGTGGCGATCATGTTGGAGATGCGCTCTTCGCCCCAGGCGGGGTCCCATTTCACTTTCTTGATGTCCTCCAGCGTGCGGCTGCGCAGGGTTCCACCCTGCAGGGGCGTTTCCATGGAGATGAACCACTGGTCAGTGGCGCGGAAGATAATCGGATTGTGACAGCGCCAGCAGTGCGGATAGGAGTGCTCCAGCTTTTCCGCATGCAAGAGCACGCCACGTTTCTTTAGCAGCTCGATGATGGGTGCATTGGCTTCGAAGACCTTCTTGCCCTCGTAATCCGGCAGCCCGTTGTGCATGAAACCGGATTCGTCCACGTTTGTAGTGAGGTCGAGTTTGTACTTCACCCCCGTAGCAAAATCTTCCGCGCCATGGGAAGGGGCGGTGTGCACCACGCCCGTGCCCGTGTCCATGGTGACGTAGTCGGCCAGCACACCCAGAATCGCCCGGTCGAGGAAGGGATGAGCGAAGTTCGCGTACTCAAGCTTCTTGCCAGGGAAGTGGACGATTTTTCGAATCGCGGTCAAGCCGGCCTTGGCGGCAAACTCGCTCGCTAGTTTCTCGGCCACCACGTACACTTCGCCGCCCGATTCAAGCGCAACGTATTCTTCGAGGGGATGGAAAGCCACGGCCATCGAAGCGGGCAGGGTCCAGGGGGTAGTGGTCCAGATGACGGTAAAAACCTTCTTACCTTTCAAAACCGGATCGAGAGTAGCGGGATCTCCTGCAAGCGGATACTTAACCCACACACTAGTGCTGGTATGGTTCTCGTATTCGACCTCGGCTTCGGCCAAGGCGGTTTCGTCATGGATGCACCAGTAGACCGAGCGCAGCCCTTTGTACACGAATCCCTTCTCGAAGAACGTATAGAAAGTGGCCAGCACCACCGACTCATACTGCGGCGTCATGGTGGAGTAAGGATTGTCAAATCGTCCAAACACGCCGATTCGCTTGAATTGTTCACGCTGCAGGTCCAGATATTTTTCCGCGTACTTGCGGCATTCCGCGCGGACATCCATTGGCCTCATCTGGAGCTTTTTGCCGCCGAGTTGCTGGTCGACCTTGATCTCGATGGGCAGACCGTGGCAGTCCCATCCTGGAACGAAGGGCGAGTCAAATCCCGCCATGGTTTTGGACTTAACGATGAAATCCTTTAAACATTTTCCCATCGCAGTGCCCAGATGAATCGGACCATTGGCGTAGGGCGGACCATCGTGCAGCACGTAGATCGGCGCCCCTTGGCGCGCCTCGCGAATGCGCTCGTAAATCCGCATCTCTTCCCAACGGGCCAATATCTTGGGCTCGTTCTGCGGCAGGTTGGCCTTCATCGCGAATGCGGTTTTAGGCAGATTGATAGTGGATTTCAGATCGAGCGGCACTCGTTGGTATTCTCCCAAATGATTGATTTCCCTCATTATAGGGAGAGGGAGGAACAACGTCCATTAGGGCACGCGAAGAGACGAAAGTACCGGCCCCAGAGGCACTGTGAAAGTACTATAGCCAGCGTGAAAAAGCGTGTACAATTTTCGTCCAAAGGAACGTTTTGCGCATCTAAACGGCCGGAAGGAAGGCGTTCGACGGGGCTGGTCGCAAGGCTGCGAGGTCGGCATAACGAAGGCGTCGCGTGGAGTTGTAATCCTGCAAGCAACTTGGCACGTAATGTGCTCATCATTTAAAAGGAGCGCTTCCCCCGCCTGGTGAAGGAGAAGGGGTATAACTCGGGTCAACTTATGGCAACTGTAAACGTCGAATCTCCGCGCCCGACCGCCGAGCCCGAACTCCATCTCCTGCTGCCCAAGGAAACCGAGCAGCCCTTGTGGAAGTCTCTTTTCAGGAACGTTGACGATCTTCTATTCCCTAAGAGACTTCCCCCACTGGTCCTGACCTCGAGGCCGGTTCCGGTGAAAGATATTTGGGGTGAGTACAATTACAAAAAGCCTGGAGCGCTAGGATCAACTGCCGTCCACGTCCTGTTGATTGCTGTAATCATTGGGGGAACGCTGCTCGGACGCAGAGTGGTGCAGCAAGTCACCAAGCCCCATGAAACCGTAACGCTGGTTGCCCCGGATGAAATTCCGCCCTTGCCACCTTCTAAAACACAAGCTGGTGGTGGTGGCGGCGGTGGTGACCGCGATAAATTCCAAGCTCCCAAGGGGAAACTACCTAAGCAGGGCATGCAACCGATCACGCCACCAGCCGTGGTAGTGCGCAACGAACATCCCAAGCTGACTGCCGAGCCCGCGATTGCGGTGCCGCCACAGATTCACTTGGCGTCGAATAATATGCCGAACTTCGGTGACCCGATGTCCCACCTGCCTTCCGGGCCGCCATCAAACGGCACAGGTTCGGGCGGTGGAATTGGCTCCGGCAGCGGCGGCGGTGTAGGTTCGGGCGAAGGTCCAGGGTACGGACCCGGACGCGGCGGCGGTACTGGTGGTGGAGTGTTCCGAGTCGGCGGCGGTGTGTCGGCGCCGAAGGCGGTTTATGCTCCGGACCCCGAGTACTCGGAGGAAGCGCGCAAAGCTAAGTATCAAGGCACTTGCGTTCTGTGGCTGGTCGTCGGACCGGATGGTAAGCCGCGTGATCTGAAGGTAGCTCGCACACTCGGACTCGGCTTGGATGAGAAAGCCCTCGAAGCCGTCAAGACTTGGCGCTTTGAACCTGCCATGAAAGACGGTAAGCCGGTTGCTGTCGAGATCAGTGTGCAAGTGGAATTTCGTTTGTACTAGCGTTTAATAAGGCCAGCGGAAGATAACCTCGTGTTGCAGAAGGCGGCCGCGAATTGTGGGCCGTTTTTCTTTTTGGAATCCCCACCACGAACCTGCACTAACGCGAGCTCGAAGCCTGGGGGTCATGGCATGCAAGAACGCGTAGGCCCGGACGCTCCCTCTTGGCGGCCGAGCAAAGCTCGGCTATGTTCGCTTCAACCACAAAGGGCACAAGGTTAATTCAGGAGAACTAACCAACACTCCCCCTGCACGAGACGCCCGTGCCTACATCGTCCTGGTACTACTCCGTCAGATCCACATGCTGCACGTCTTTGATAGGATGCCCCAAGAATCGCTCACCCAGGCGGCGGAATTTTTCCACTGAGTCAGTGGCGAAGAATTTCAGACGGGGCAGGTTGCGGCGTTCCTCTTCCGTCGAGGTCCGCACAGGCGCATGACCAAGTTGCTCCGCGACAAACTGGGCCGTGGACTCCGCCGAATCGACAATGGTCACGTGCGGCGGCGCCACGCGATGCAGCAGCGTCTTGATCAGCGGGTAATGAGTACAACCGAGAAGAAGGCCTCATCGAGGTAAATGCGTGCGACTTGCTCCGTGACCGGGTGCTCAACCCATCCCTCCTCGACTAACGGAACAAACAGAGGGCAAGCTTTTTCTTTGGCTTCTACACCGCGCATTTCGAGAGCTCGCTGATAGGCGTGGCTATTAACCGTCGCCTCGGTTCCGATGACCACCGCCTTGCGGTTCCGGCTGGCGGTTGCGGCACATTGCGCGCCAGGCTCCACCACGCCAACGACTCCGACCTTAGCGGCGCTTTCGATTTTGGGGAGCGCCAGCGCGGTTGCTGTATTGCAGGCGATGACCAGCAGTTCCGCGCCGTGCTCTTCGAGATATTGCGACGCGCCGAGCGCATATTTGGCGACAGT
>QIAR01000305.1 GCA_003225595.1 Acidobacteriota bacterium
CAGAAGGTTCATCCCGCATTCTTGTCGCCGGAGCCGCTTGATTCAGGGGAGGACTGATCCACACTCCAATCCTGTGAATCGCTCAAAACCTCGAACTCAGGCGCTGCGGGGCGGCTCGCGGGAAACTTGCCGTCTGCCTGCGACCCAGAGCAGGCCGACGCGGCGGCCGCGCGTGCTGGTTTCGATGCCCCTGTCGCTGCGGATCTACCGGCTCCGCTTTGTGCCAGTGCGTCGTCAACCGCGGAGCGAAGGTCCACCAGCATCCGCAATGGCTGACCGGAGGAGTATTCCGCGTGGAACATAACCCTCCAAGACTGGCAAATCATACGTAGCCGGGCAGTGGGTTCTTCGGCGGAGAATTCCGCGCGGCGGCAGTCGACCGTAGTCACTCCCCGCCGCTCCAGTTCCCGCAAACCATCCAGAATCGCATT
>QIAR01000306.1 GCA_003225595.1 Acidobacteriota bacterium
TTTGGCGGACTGCATCAACTGCTCGAGCGGATCGAGCCAGGCAGGAAGCGTGAGTTCCACGGAGCCCAAAGCCGGCTTAAGCAGCTCGGCAACGTAGTCCAGTTCTACATCGGTGTCGTCCAGTTCGGGAGGAACAAGGTGAGCAAAGAACTGCACCAGCAGGAAATCGATCTTATCGCGATCCGAAGCAGATTTCTTCTCCTTGCGCAGGTGGTGGATCAGGATCGTTTGCAGGGCCTCTTGGGTAGTCAAGGTCGTAGTTTGAAGAAATTGGCGCAATTGATGAACCTGAATGCGTTCATCCACATCGACCAGCCATTGCCGTGCCCGCTCGATAGATTCTGGGGGTGGAGCTTGCACGCCCGTCTGCAAGTCATTACACGCAGGCAAGTCAATGACGAACTGCCGTGCGAGCGCAGCATAGGTGGGGTACAGAAGGCATGCGGCGCTCCATTCCCCAGCCGGTTCAGTTTTTTGAGATGCGGTAGTCATGGCTTCACGATCCAGTTGGCGACTTCGCGTGTGAAGCGGGCGGCAACCGCCGTCCGTCCGTTGTGGTACTGCACCGCGACTACGGAAGCTTCGGCGTCCAGAGAACTGTCGGAGTTTTGCAGCCGCAAGGTCTCGGAGAATTCCAGGGGCACCGAGGAGGCAAATAAGACTTCTCGCGGAGTTCCGAATTCGATGACCGTGTTCTCGCTGAAAGCCCCGCTTTCTCTGCCCACCCGGGTCAACGTGACCGGAATCCGCACCGGGGTAGCTTGGGGGAGAAATTTCGCAAGGCGGCCTACGATACTGGTTTGCGACAAGCGCGCGCTGGCCGTCCCCTCTTTAGCCAAGGCATGACCTCAGAAATGAGTCCAAAAGGCGGCCGGGCTCCCATCTTCCCGGTTAGGAAGAGCGTCTAATGCGAAGCCCCGAGGCCGCACCGTGCTTGAGAAATGCACGATCACGGCCAAAGTCACGCTGTTTATTTCAGGCTGCTAAGTCCTTGACCAGACGGATAATAGCTACCGACTCGGGAAGTGGAGGTTGGGAGAAGTCTTGGGCTCGGCGTCTCAGAATGAAACGGCGTCTCAAGGGCAGAGTTCAGATCTAAGTCTCAGTTCTGGTTTTGGATCTTGAGTTCATTTCTTCCAACTATGCCTTCACGCGGGGCAAGCCGCTATGCATACGGGACCAAGTCAAACAGAGACCGTTCCTCCGACGTTCTCGATCTCAGATCTTCTACGTCAGTAAATGTGACGCTATCAAATAAAAATAATTGACTTAAGCAATTATATTGGAGACAATTTTACCCGCGGAGTGACACCTCGGTGGTCGTGACTGATACAGATCAGCGCCTGCAAGCCGTACGAAGCTTCAACCGGTTCTACACCCGGCAGATCGGTCTCCTAAACGAGCAGTTGTATCGTAGTCCGTTCTCCCTGACCGAAGTGCGTGTGCTCTATGAGCTTGCTCACCGCGAGAAGCCCACCGCGACGGAACTCAGCAGGCATTTGGGACTGGATGCGGGGTACCTCAGCCGCATCTTGAGCGGCTTCGAAAAGCATGCCCTAGTGGAGAAGATTCCCTCGACGGCCGACGGTCGGCAAAGTCTCTTGATGCTGACCGCTCATGGGCGTGAGGTCTTCGCCCCTCTCGACCAACACTCGAATATCGAGGTCGCCGGAATGCTGAGCGAGCTGTCTGCAGTTGAACAAAACCGATTGATCGAAGCGATGCACACCATAGAAACGCTACTCGGGGCTCGACCAGAGCACGCTTCCGCTGATAAGGCCCTTTATCTTCTCCGGCCTCACCAACCCGGCGACATGGGCTGGGTGGTCCACCGGCACGGCGTCCTTTACGCCCAGGAGTACGGATACAACGAGCAGTTCGAAGCGCTAGTCGCGGAGATCGTGGCGGACTTCATCCAGCAC
Source organism: Acidobacteriota bacterium (assembly GCA_003225595.1). GTDB lineage: Bacteria > Acidobacteriota > Terriglobia > Terriglobales > Acidobacteriaceae > Gp1-AA124. The sequence goes on from QIAR01000306.1 coordinate 1,923, forward strand.
TACGATGCCAAGCGGGAACGCTGCTGGATCGCCGAAAAGGGCGGCGAAATCGTCGGCTCCGTGTTCCTGGTTAAGAAATCGAAGACTGTGGCCAAGCTGCGCCTGCTGCTGGTTGAGCCTACGGCGCGGGGGCTGGGTCTCGGCAAGCGATTAGTTGACGAATGCGTACGCTTTGCGCGACAGGTGGGCTACAAAAAAATCACGCTGTGGACACAAAGCAATCTTTACGCCGCCCGTCACATTTACGAAGGAGCCGGATTCAATGTGGTCACGAAGAAGCCGCACCAAAGCTTCGGTCACGATCTGGTCGCGGAGACATGGCAACTGAAACTGTGACCAACCTATTTTGCCGGTCCACTCACGCCAGCTTCGCTCAGCATGGACGGGCGCGGCGGCGCGTGTCCCTACACGAGATTCGCTACCTAAGCACAACTACTGCAGCGCCTGGCTCGAGGCTGACATAGCACGAACACCAATGTTGTAGCGCTTGAGCTTGCGGTAGAGAGTGGCCCGGCTGATCCCGAGCATTTTGCCGGCCAGCGCCTTATCACCCTTCACCTGCTCGAAGACGCGCTGAATGGTGGCGCGCTCAATATCCTCGAGATCGGTCGAAGAGAGTCCCCCCATCGATGCCTCGGAGAAAGACTCAGAAACTGGCGACGCGGAAGCGATCACGGGAGGCAGATCATTTACATCAATTGTCTGCTGGTCACCGAGCGCGACAGCACGCTCGATGCAGTTCTCCAGTTCACGCACGTTGCCTGGCCAATCGTATTGCAGCAGGGATTTCATGGCTGCATTCGTCACCTTAATCGGCTGCCCGGGAGCATACCGGTCGAGGAACCAGTGCAGGAGCATGGGAATGTCCGAACGGCGTTCCCGCAGAGCAGGTACGTGCAGCGTAACTACATTCAAACGGAAGTAGAGATCTTTGCGGAACGCGCCCTTGTGATATTCGGTTTCCAGATCGCGGTTGCTGGCGGCGATGACGCGAACGTCCACCTTCACCTTCTGATTACTGCCTACCGGACGTACTTCCTTTTCTTGTAGCACCCGCAGCAGCTTCGCCTGCATCTCCAGCGGCAACTCACCTATTTCGTCGAGGAAGATGGTGCCACCGTCGGCGGACTGGAAAAGCCCCGCTTTCGACTTGAGAGCGCCGGTAAAAGCTCCTTTTTCGTAACCGAACAGCTCACTCTCAATGAGCGTGGGTACCAACGAGCCGCAGTCGACGGCGACAAACGCACGATTGGCGAATGTTCCGCGGAAATGAATGGCACGGGCGACCAACTCTTTGCCGGTGCCGCTTTCGCCGGTTATGAGCACGGGAGTGCGCGTATCTTTCAATCGCGAGATCATGCGCAAAACGTCCTGGATCTTGGACGAGGAGCCCACGATGCCGTGGAGTTGCGTTTCCGTGTCCATGCGCGCGCGCAGAAACTGGTTTTCTTCGACAAGACGCACCTTCTCGGCCATACGGCGCAGGAATAACCGCAATTCCTCAAGCGGAGAAAATGGCTTGGTGATGTAGTCGTAGGCGCCAAGCTTCATCGCCTGTACGGCAGTTTCAATCGACCCATGGCCAGTCATCACCGCCACTTCGGTGCGCGGCAATAATTTCTTGACTTTCTCCAGGAAGTCCAGCCCCGACATGTGAGGCATAACCATGTCGGTGAGGATCATGTGTGCGGATTGCTCCTCCAGCACGGCAAGAGCGGACTCGCCATTATCGGCTTCCAGGCATGCGAAACCCAACGACTGGCCTACGGTTGCGCAGAGTTTGCGGATACTCTGCTCGTCATCCACGATCAGCAAACGGATTCGAAGGTCGTCACTACTCACAGCGCTTTCCCCATGGTTTTTTCCACTACCGATATGAACTGCCGCACCCGGAACGGCTTCTCCACGCAAGGAGCGCCCGTTTTGCGCAGGGTGTCCACAGTTTCTTCATTGGCAATGTCTCCAGTGATGAAAATGATTCTGGAAACCAGTTCCGGGCGGTTTTTTGCAATCCAGGTGTGAACATCGACCCCATTCACTCCTCCGGGGGTCCGCATATCCGAGACGACACCTAGGAACTCGCCGGATTCGAGGATCCCGAGGGCTTCGACGCCCGACTCAGCGCAAATTACTGGATAGCCGCTGCGTTCCAAAGACGCGCGGACGTACGCCATGACGCCGGGCTCGTCCTCGATTAAGAGCACGGGAAGAGACACGGACTTGCTGACAGATTGGTTCATTGCTGTATAACTCCGGCGGCGGCTCCGAGAGAGGCCGTTTCTTCGACGACGGGCAGGCGAACAATAAACGTCGCACCCTCCCCGCCGACATTGTTGTGACACAGGATTTCGCCGCCGTGTTCGCGGACGATCCCGTAACAAATGCTGAGCCCTAGGCCGGTTCCCTCCCCCACTTCCTTGGTAGTAAAGAAAGGATCAAAAATGCGGTCTGGTTGCGTGATACCGTCGCCGTTATCGCGGAACGAGACCTCGACAAAAGAACCCGTGCTCGCAGTCATGATTTGGATACGCCCGGGACGACCGATTTCTCGCACCGCGTCATACGCATTATTGAGAATGTTCAGGAAGACCTGCTGCAACTGATGCGAATCGCCAATCACGTAGGGCAGATTCTCGTCGAATGACTCCACCACCTCCACGCCATGGCTGGTGAAGTCATAAGAGCGCAACTGCACGGTGCGGATGAGAATTGTGTTGAGCTGCAGCGGTTTGCGCTGCGGCGGCATCGGACGGGCGAATTTGAGCAGGTTCTGGACGATTTCCTTGGTGCGCTGAGCCTCCTGAAGGATGACGCGCAGGTCCTTGCGCGCGCTTTCCGGCAGATCGGTGTTCTCCAAAAGCAGGTCGGCGAAACCGAGAATAGCCGTGAGCGGGTTATTGACTTCATGGGCCACTCCGGAGACGAGTTGGCCGACCGCCGCCATTTTTTCGGCGTGCATGAGTTTGGACTGCAGCATGGCCGCGTCCGTAATGTCAGTCATCACTACGACGATGCTGGTCACGGCTCCCTGCTCATCGCGCATCGGGCTGAGGTTGACGGAAAACTGGCCCAGGCGCCCGTCCCCGCGGAAGACCTGCAGATCGAGATTGTCTACTTGATGGCCCGCCACAGTGGCGTCGAGGGCGTCGCTGAGTACCTGACGCCGGGCTGGGGCCACCAAATCCACCAGCGGGCGTTCCCGCAACTGCTTCTCTTCGAAACCGGCGTCGTACCAGCGGCGGTTGGCATAACTGATGAGCCCAGCGGTATCCGCGACCAGAATCAGACTCTGTGTATTGTTCAGAATCTTGCTGGAAAAATCTCGCTCACGCTGTAATTCGGCTTGGAAGTTCTTGAGCCCGGTTATATCGAGCATAAGGCCGCGGTATTGGAGCACCTGTCCTTGCGCGTCCGGCACGGCAAAGGCGTTGATCAACACGTGCACAGCCGAACCGTCTCTCCGCCGGAGTGTCTCTTCATGATTGCGCAGGGCTCCATGCTGTTGCATGAACTGGGTCAAGCGCTCCCGTACCCCAGGCGAAGAATAGACCTGGGCGGACACATCCACCTGCAGAAGTTCTTCGCGGCTGCTGTAACCGAGCATGCGGACCAGGGCGTCATTCACTTCAACAAAGCGTCCGTCAGGCGTGGAGAAGAAGAGGCCTTCCTGGATGTTGTCAAACAGTTCGCGATAGCGGCGCTCTGCTTCACGCCGATCGGTAATATCCTTGAGAACATGAATAGTCTGCAGGTTCTCGTTATTTGAACCATGAATGCGGGAAGTGGAAACCAGATAAGTGCGTTCGAGTACCGGATGAATATAATCGTCGGTACCTTCGCCACTTCGGCAGAAAGGACAAGCGTGAGGCGGAGCTTCACTGGCCAAGGCCTGCATCGCGCGCATGTTGAGCCCGACTAGTTCGTGGGGCTGCACCCCGATAAATTCAGCGAGCGAGCGGTTTACACGCAGAACATTGTGCGCCTCATCGTGCACGACGATGTAGTCGGTGATGGCATCGAAAATTTCCATCCAGTGCCGATTGGCCTGGTCAATGCGGGTGAACAGGCGCGCATTTTCGAGGGCGACGGAGGCATGACTGGCAATTGCGTGAAGCAGTTGCCGGTCTTCCTGGCTTAGCGGTTTGCCGCGATCCGCCAGGCACAGCACCCCAGCCAGATCTCCAGACGAATTTGGGATTCGGACCAGGATGCAGTCGTTCCAGCCCAGCGCAGATGCGAATCCCGAACCCAGCAGTTCTGTCGCGCTCGCAACTACGATAGCCTCATGGTGTTCGGATAAAAGAGCGCTGAGGGCATGGCTGAATCGGCTCAAAAGAGCACGGTCCTGGCATACGACTCTCGTGGGACCTTGGAGAATCACGGTTTCAAGCGCAGCGTTCTGTGACAGGGCAAGGGCCACGCCACGCGCACCGGTCATATCCGCGGCGCGTTTGGCGAAACTCTTGGCGAATTCAGGCAGGTGAAGCAGCTTGCCCACTTCCAGGGCCAGTCCCATCAGGGCTTCGGCGCGCTGGCGGTGTAGCTCGGAAAGGTGCAGGTTATGCGTCGCTTCCAGGACGACGGCAATCTGGGCGGCGAGGGCACGTGCTCGGCGGATGTCCTCCTGCGAGATGCCGACCAGATCGAGACGATCGAGCACCCCGAACATGCCGAGCACTTGCCCATCAGAGCCTAGCAGAGGGACAGCCAGTATCTGCCGGACGCGGAATTGGGCGATCACCTCCAGATTCGCACCGGGAACTTTGCTGGGGTCATCCGTCCAGAACACCTCTTTGCTCGTCAGAGCCCGGCTTGCGATCCCC
>QIAR01000307.1 GCA_003225595.1 Acidobacteriota bacterium
TCACAACAGTCGTTTGAGGACTTAAAGCGTCTGCAGGCTCAGCTCGTACAGTCGGAGAAACTGTCCTCGCTGGGGCAATTGCTCGGAGGAGCGGCACATGAACTAAACAATCCGCTCACTGCTATGGTGGGCTACTCCGACCTGCTTACTGCAACATCATTAACGGATGAGCAGCGTGGTCTGGCGGAGAAGATGGCACACCAGGTGCGGCGTACCAAGACCCTGGTTTCCAGCTTGCTCAGCTTCGCCCGCCAGATTCCGTCCGAGAAGACCAAAGTCAATATGAATGCGCTCGCGCAAACCGCGCTGAAGCTCTCGCAACCCCAACTTCGTGCTCGCAATATCGAAGTCCAGTCGGAGTTCGCTACCGATCTGCCCCAAGTCATGGGCGACTCCAATCAACTGCTCCACGTCTGTCTCCACATTGCCAATAACGCCATGCATGCCATGGAGGAAGCCGGCGGCCTTCTCACCGTCGCTACCCGGCATGAGAATCATATGGCCGTACTGGAATTTTCGGATAATGGACCCGGAGCGAGGGAACCGGAACGGGTTTTCGATCCATTTTACAGCACGCGCCCTGTCGGCCAAGGAGCTGGGCTGGGGCTCAGCGGCTGTTACGGCATTATCCAGGAACTCGCGGGAAGAATTGTTTGCGAGAACCGCGCCGCGGGAGGAGCAACGTTTCGCATCGAACTGCCAGCGGTAAAATCGAATGTTCGCAATTTCTCCATCCGAAAGCCAGGCCATTCGTCGTCCCAGTCCGCTGAATCCGAAAATCAAGCTTGCGCCAGTCTTCCACTTCCGCCGACCCCATAGTTGCTCTCCTCACCGCTGTATCTTTCCTGTCGCTTCTCTCCTCTTGAGCTTCCGGTCGAAGAAATCTGTTGTCGCCGCGTAAGCTTTAATCCAGTCTCCCCACAAAAGGAAATCATGGATGTCATCCGGAAATATGAGCTCCTCGAACGCCACGTGGTTTTCACGCAAACGCTGTACCAGGTCCACTGTCTGACTGACCGGCACATTGCGATCGTCATCTCCGTGAATGAGCAGCACGGGTGACTTCCAGTGCGGGACCGAGGCGTTGGGAGAGGAGTCGAACGCCAGCTTCGCAGCTTCGGTTGCATCTGGCGCTCCAGGCCGATTCTCCCAATGGGGCAGGAACTCCGACCAATCATGCACACCATGGAGGTCAACACCAGCTGCGAATATGTCGGAGTTGCGCGCCAATCCCAAGGCGGTCAGATAACCTCCGTAAGAACCGCCCCAAAGGCCTATCTTCTTCGTATCAACCACGGGCAGGGTTTGTAAGAACTTCGCGCCCGCCAAAATGTCTTTGTACTCAGAGGCTCCACGCCAACCCGCATTGGCCGGTTCGCGGAATGCGCGGCCATACATGATGCCGAGCCGGTAGTTGACTGAAAGCACTACATATCCCTGGCTCGCCAGATACTGATTCATCGCGTACCCGTTGTGGTAGTAGTACATGTAGTGGAAGCCAAGAAGCATTTGGCGTATTGGGCCACCGTGCATGAAAATCAGCGCTGGGCCCGGACCGCTCCGGCTCACAGGCACAAAGAGCTGCCCGTGGATTTCGAAGCCGTCATCGCTCTTGAAAACCACCTGCTTCGGTATTATTAGCTGATTGGATGGAAAGTCGCTGGGCAGCGCAGCGCTCGCGATCATTGTTCTGCCCTGCGGAACGATCCGGTATGGCATTGCTGGCGCAGTGGCGCTGGATCCCAGACATAGCAGATAGTTGCCCTGACCAGTCTCGACCGGAGCCCATTCGATCGTGTCGCCTTTGGTGACTGCCTGCGGTTTGTTTCCATCCACGCCGACCCGCCACACGTGCCGGCGGTCAATGTCCTCCTGATTCGACGTGTAGATCACGGACAGGCGGTCGGCACTCAATGCGACGTCCTCAATATCGAATTGTCCGGGCGTGAGGATAGTGGGGAAGCCGCCGCCAGCCGGAATCGAGTACAAGTGATTCCGGCCATCCTGCTCCGACGAGAAGATAACTCGATCCTTGCCAGCGAAATTGAAAGAAGCGTCCGCTGAGAGTTCAGGAAACGAATCGTCCGGCTTACTTCCACTGTGCCAAATTTCCCCTGCCTTTCCGCTCGCCGGGTCGGCAACCCAGATTCCCCAAGGCGTGATGCGAAGCGGGATCAGTGGCAACTTCCGCCGGACGCCGGGAATTCGCAGGAATGCAATGCGCCGTCCGTCGAGTGACCAACGCGGCGAGCTATCGCGATCCGCACTCGGTGCAATATAACGCACTGTGTCTCTGCCGAAATCGTATATAGCAATGAAGCCGTGGTCAGCGCGATTGCTGACGAAGACGATTTGGCGTCCATCGGGCGACCACTTGGGATTCGAATTATCGCCGCGCAAATCTGTGAGCTGGTGAGCGGCGGTTGCGCCAGAGACAGGCGTAATCCACAGCTGTTTTTTAGTTGCCCAGACCGCGAACTGCCCATCGGGTGAAAGCTGAATATCTTCACAGTCCTCTTCGCCGCATCCCATTTCTCCCAGCAGGCGCGGCTCCCCCCGGTCCACGTCAACCGCCCACACCTGCTGTTTGCGGGCCCAGATACCACTCGTTGGATCGGCCACTCGTCCAGCCTCGTTGGTCTCACTGCCCCGCGCGTAGACCACGGTACGTCCATCAGGAGTGATGCGCAGGCTGGCCAGAGGCTCGCCGTCGTCGGCTCCGTAATGGGTTACCTGACGCGCGGCGAAATCGGGCCCATCCGCTACCCAGATATTCCGCACGCCCTTTGCATTAAACGCCCACGCGACGCGAGTGGCATGGGAAGCCGCGACCAGTTCAGAAGGAAAAGGAGAGCTCATGACTTGCTCCAACGTGAAGCTCGTAGGCGTTGCCGCAATGGCAAAGGTGCTACAGCGGAGGAGCACGAACAGAATCGGCCAGACGTTGACGTGCAATTGATGGAGGAGGAGGCGGTTCATAGGAGCCAAAGCCTATCCCACGATCTCTCGATTTGCCAAGTGTGAATACATATCGTGACATGATGTATTTCGCCTCTCGTGAGGACAAAGACTATAATGCGCGGTTCGACACGCTTGTCTCGAGTGCACGTAAACCTGCTCGGTGAAGTCCGGCAGAAGTCATCATTTTTAATAGAAGCCATGGGAGATTATTGATGCGTCGTTCCGTGCTTGTCGTTCTTGTATTTCTGGCATCCGTCGTACTCTTGGGCACGACCTCCGAAGAACCATCGCCCCTGATGGGATATTCGGTCGAACAGGCCCGCGCAGAACGCAATTGGGAAGGCAAATTCCGCGACATTCCGAAGCAGGACAACCTGCGCGACTACATGAAGCGGCTTTCCGCCCGGCCTCACCATGTCGGCTCGCCGTATGACAAGGACAATGCGGAATGGATCCTCTCGAAATTCAAAGAATGGGGTCTGAACGCCCACATTGAAAACTTTGACGTACTGTTTCCAACCCCGAAAGAGCGTGTGGTCGAGCTGCTCGAGCCGACGAAATTCGTGGCGAAGTTGCAGGAGCCGGTGGTACCGGTGGATCCCACTTCCGGTCAGCAGTCCGAACAACTCCCCACCTATAACGCTTACTCGATCGACGGCGACGTCACGGCGCCGCTGGTGTACGTCAATTACGGAGTGCCCGACGACTATGAAAAGCTTGATCGACTCGGGGTCTTGGTCAAGGGCGCAATCGTGATTGCACGCTATGGTGAATCGTGGCGCGGAATCAAACCGAAAGTGGCTGCCGAGCACGGAGCCGTCGGTTGCATCATCTATTCCGATCCGCGCGATGACGGCTACTTCGAAGGTGAGGTTTTTCCCCAAGGCGCGTGGCGTCCGAAAGATGGTGTACAGCGTGGCAGTGTCATGGATATGCCCACCTACCCTGGCGATCCTTTGACGCCCGGAGTGGGCGCGACTCCTGATGCAAAGCGGCTCGCGCTAAAAGATGTGAAGACGCTGACCAAAATACCAGTTCTGCCCATTTCTTACGGCGACGCTCAACCGCTGCTGGCAGCGCTGAAGGGGCCCGTCGCTCCTAAGGAATGGCGCGGCGCTTTAGCCAACACCTATCACCTGGGTCCGGGCCCGGCCAAAGTCCACTTGAAAGTGCAATCCAACTGGGACACTAAGCGACTTTACGATGTCATTGTCAAGATCCCTGGCTCCACCTATCCCAATGAATGGATCGTCCGTGGCAATCATCACGATGCTTGGGTCAATGGAGCTCAAGATCCTGTCTCGGGCGCGGTCGCCCTTATGGAGGAGGCGCGCACATTCGGCGAACTCCTCAAACAGGGCTGGAAACCCAAGCGCACGATCATTTACTGCGCCTGGGACGGCGAAGAGCCTGGTCTGCTCGGGTCCACCGAATGGGCAGAAGCCCACGCCGACGAACTTCGCCAGCACGCCGTAGCCTATATCAATACCGACGCGAATGGACGGGGCTACCTGTTCGCCCTAGGCTCGCACACACTGGAAAAATTCGCGAACGGTGTAGCCCGCGACATCGAAGATCCAGAAAAGAAAATCACCCTTTGGAAACGCAGGCAATTGAAGAACATCGCCGATGCCAAAACACCCGAAGATCGTCAGGAGATACGCCAGCGTGCTGACTTGAGAATCGCCGCCCTGGGTTCGGGCTCGGACTACACCGCATTCCTCGATCATCTCGGCGTCGCCTCGCTCAACCTGGGATTTGGCGATGAGGACGGCGGTGGCATCTACCACTCGATCTACGATGATTTCTACTGGTACACGCATTTCTCTGACACGGATTTCAGCTATGGACGCGCCTTGGCCCAGACCAGTGGCACGGCGGTGATGCGCCTCGCCGACGCTGACCTCCTGCCATATGACTTCACCGATTTTGCCGATACCATTCACAAATACCTGGACGAGCTCCAAAAGCTGCTCAAGGATAAGCAGGACAAGATCCGCGAACAGAACAAAGAAATTGAAGAGGGCGTTTTTACCGCCACGGCAGACCCGAAAGAAAAATCTGTTCCGCCGCCGCGGGAGGATGTACCGCCATTCTTGGCCTTTGCTCCGCTGCAAAATGCCGCGGACGCTCTCGCCCGCAGCGCCGAGCACTACCAGAAGGCCTTAGACAAGGTCACGAAAAATGGCGGTCTGGCACTGAGTGGTGTTTCTTTGAAGGCCGTAAATGCTCAGCTCCTGCAAAGCGAGCGCAAGCTCACCAGTCCCGATGGGCTGCCGGGACGCCCCTGGTTCAGACACATGATCTACGCTCCGGGCTTTTATACCGGCTATGGTGTGAAAACGATTCCTGGTGTGCGTGAGGCCATTGAACAGAAAAAGTGGAAGGAAGCGGAGGAGCAGATCGTGCGGGTAGCGGGAGTATTGCAGGACGAGGCGGCGCTGATAGAGTCGGCCGCAGAGGACATGGAAAAAGCGCAGCCCTGAAAACCTTTTATGCGCACAGAACGCAGAGGCACCGAGAAGAGCAGACTCTTTGCAATCTTTGCGAAGGACTCTGCGAACTATGCGGTTAAAGTCCTTTTGAGCTAATGCCAAGACACTAACGGCGAAGAGCTAACAGCTTAAGAGCTAACAGCTTAAGAGCTGCTGCCCACTAACTCCAAGGTCCGTTTCAACTGCCCGCACGCGGCATAAATGTCCCGTCCCCTAGGTCTTCGAATAAACGTCGGCACGCCTGCCGGGACGAGCACCTTCTGAAATGCCCGCACGCGCTCTTCAGACGGTGTTCGGAAATCAATCTCTGGTCCTGGGTTGAGTGGAATGAGATTCACCTTCGCCCGAACACGTCGGATCAGCTCGACGACCTCCTGGGCGTTCTGCGGCGAGTCATTCACTTGTTCCAGCAGAACGTACTCGAACGTTAATCGCTCGCGGTTGCGCAACGGAAACTCTCGGGCGGCCGCCATCAGCTTCTCTAGGTTCCATTTCTTATTGATGGGCATTAATCTCGTGCGGAGTCCGTCATTCGAAGCGTTCAGAGAAATCGCCAGCTTGGGACGTACCGGCTCCTGGCCGAAGTCGTAGATGCGCGGAACAATTCCAGCAGTCGAAACGGTCATTCGCGACTCAGGAATACCGACGCCTTCCACCAGCAAGTGCACGGCCTTCATGAAGTTCTCATAGTTGAGAAATGGTTCCCCCATTCCCATGAACACCAGATTGACGCGATTCTGGGGTGGAGAAACCCGCTGGTCGTTGAGCACCGCGCAAATCTGGCCAACGATTTCGCCAGCGCTGAGGTTACGTTTCACGCCGAGCAGCGCCGTCATGCAGAACTGGCAATCCACTGCACAGCCCACTTGGCTGGAAACACAAATCGTAGCGCGGGGCCATTTCGCGGCACTCTTCTCCCCTTCGTCCCCAGCCTGGCTGCCGTCGCCAGCTTCCCCGCCATCACCCTCGGGCATCCAGACAGTCTCCACGCTTTGGCCGTCGGCAAGGGCCATCAGGTAACGAATCGTGCCGTCTCTTGAAACAAACCTCCTTTCGATCCTAGGTAGCCCGACGGTAAGACCACGCTCCTGCAAGGTGCGGCGGAATTCTTTTGGGAGCGTCGAGATTTGATCCGCCGACTCCACCCGTCGTGCATAAAGAGCATCAAAGATTTGTCGTGCCCGATAGGAGGGCTCTCCAGCCACTTGGACGATCGCCGCAAGTTCTTGAAGATCAAGACCAAAAAGACCGTTCTCTTTGATTTCTGGCATACCGCGAATGCACCTGAGATTTCTGGAAAGATTCTAAACCGTATTCAGGCCAATCTGTTCTGGAAGAGGGTAACTCGGGGTCGATCCCGGGGTGTTTAGCTAAGTTGCTGATTCTACAAGAGCAACTTTGGTAACTATGCTCCCAATTCGTGTGTCAGAATATAAGAGGCTTCGTGACCAGCCTCTCCTTACGAGCCTGTTGGGGTAATAGCCATGGTTGAAGAACTTCGAAATATCCATCGCGAACTGCTGCCCAACGGCCTCACCGTCATCACCGAGCAGATGCAGCACATCCGCTCTGTTTCAATCGGGATATGGATCAAGACCGGCTCCCGAGACGAAGACCCTCAGTGGAATGGCATCTCCCATTTCATTGAGCACATGGTTTTCAAGGGGACCAGGAACCGCACAGCGGAACAGATCGCTCGGCAAATAGACTCGATCGGCGGCAACATGGATGCTTTCACGGCGAAGGAATGCATCTGTTTCAACGTTAAAGTTCTCGATGAGCACTTGCCGGTTGCTCTCGACGTACTCAGCGATCTGGTACTCAACCCGGTCTTTGCCGTTGAGGATATCGGGCGTGAGCGGGGCGTCATTTTGGAAGAAATCAAAATGGACGAGGACAATCCCGACTATCTCGTCCACGAGATCTTCACCCAAAACTTCTGGAAAGATCACCCACTGGGCAAACCCATCCTCGGAACCAGGGACACCGTAAGAAAGTTCGAACAGCCCGTGGTCTTGAACTCCTATACCCAGCGTTTCGCTCCGGAGAACCTGATCGTAGCGGCCGCCGGGAGCCTGGACCACGGGCGATTCGTGGAACTGGTGGCCAAGCACTTCCAACACATGAAGCCGTTCAAGAATGGCTTCCACTCGCAGCCGCCAAAGGTCGTGCCGCGCATTGTCATGCGCAACAAGAAAGCGCTGGAGCAGGTGCAGATCTGCATTGGTGTTCCCTCATATCCCATCGCGCACGAAAAACGCTACGCCTCTTACGTCCTCAATACGCTGCTCGGGGGCGGCATGAGTTCGCGGCTTTTCCAGAATATACGCGAGCGGCAGGGACTCGCGTACGCGATCTACAGCGATCTCAACCCGTACCGCGACACCGGCTGTCTCGGCGTGTACGCGGGAACCTCGCGGGAATCGGCCGCCAAGGTAGTGCGATCAGTGGTATCCGAGTTTCGCCAGTTGAAGACCGAGCCCGTACCCGAGGAAGAACTCCGCCGCGCCAAGGACCAGCTTAAAGGCAGCCTGATGCTGTCGCTTGAGTCCTCTACAGCTCGCATGTCGAATCTTGCCCGGCAGGAGATGTACTTCGATCGTTTCTACGGCTTGGATGAGCTGATCGAGAACATCGAAAGCGTCACCTCGGACGACCTGCAGGTGATGGCCAATGATTTCTTCCGCGGCGAATTGATCGCCGTCACCGTGCTGGGCAATCTGAACGGCCTAAAACTCTCCCGCGATCAACTCGCCTGCTGATCCTGCTCCAACTCCAGAATCTAGCCAGGAACCATTCCTTTCACTATCGGCGCAACCCGATCTCATGCAAGATTAACTTCAGCCTGTAACCGCCACACTTTGATGGGAGTTACTCATCTGGGTGTGCCCGCATCTAAGTACAAAAGAACCTTCGACGAGGTGAGGATGGCAAAACGTTCGAAGGTGCGTTGTGGGATCGGAGGATGGCTATGGCGCAGGTGATTGTGTTTCGGGTTCCAGAGAACTTCCGGAAGAGTAGTAAATGGGTTCCACCAGAACAACGTGGAAAACTCCTCCAGTTTCCTTCTGACCAGAAGAAATCGGCCTAATGCCGACCCGGAGAT
>QIAR01000308.1 GCA_003225595.1 Acidobacteriota bacterium
GGATTTCATGTAATCTCCTTTGGCGCCGAAGACTGAACTGCCGGTCTGCACTTTCGTCGTTTGCGGCTTAGCGCGACTTTCTTGCTGGAAAAGAGCTAATTGATCCGGTGGTACCGGTGCACCCAGCGGACTCAAAAATAGATCGATTGGCAAAACCAGGTTGGACGTTTGCGGACGCCGCTCCCCATCAGTTGGACGTTTCCGGACCCTACTCCCGATGGGTTACTGCCGGCTGATTGTCCGTGGAAAGAGTCGGGTGCCGGTTTTCCGTGAAGAAAAAATCGAAGGTATTGGAGCGTGGTCCGAAAACGTCCAATTTGTTCTGTGGGTTGGACTATCATCAGTTCGCGAAACACATGAATTTGGATTGGCAGGTATGTTCGCGAGCGAGACTGTCGCGCGATGCGCGCTTCGATGGCAAGTTCTTCATCGGCGTGCTCACCAGCAGAGTCTATTGCCGCTCGATTTGTCCTGCACCTACAGCCAAAGAAAAAAATGTCCGTTACTTTCCTAGCGCCGCCGCAGCGGCTGAAGCGGGTTTTCGCCCCTGTCTGCGTTGCCGGCCGGAATGCTCCCCCGGAACTCCGGCTTGGTTAGGAACTTCAAACACAGTTTCGCGAGCTTTGCGGCTGATTGATGAGAGTGCCCTTGAGGACGGTGGAGTGGAAGTTCTTGCAGAGCGGCTGGGAGTTGGCTCGCGCCATCTTCGCCGCCTCTTCCTCCGACACCTGGGTGCGACGCCCATTGCGGTGGCTCAAACCCGCCGTCTGCAATTTGCGAAAAAGCTCATCGACGAAACGAGGTTGCCGATGACTCAAGTCGCGCTGGCTTCGGGTTTCGGTTGCGTACGACGATTCAACGCAGGCATCCGTAAGGTCTATCATCGAACCCCGACTCAAATCCGTCGGCTCGCGCGGCAGACAACCATCTTTCCGGAAAATCAGTACCTCTTCCGCCTTCGTTTCCGCCCGCCCTATAACTGGAACGGTATGCTGGCGTTTCTCGCACCCCGGGCCACCCCGGGCGTCGAAGTGGTGGAACTTGGCAGTTATCGGCGTTCGATTTCCTTTCACGGCAGCCATGGCTATGTTGAGGTCTCACTCGACGAAGGAAACGACGCGCTCGGCGTGCGTGTTCAATTTGGCGACCCACGTTCGCTTTTTCTTATTACCGAGCGAATTCGCGCCATGTTTGATCTAAATGCAGACTGGGCGGATATCGTACATAGTCTAAGAACCGACCCAGTGTTGGCGAAGCGGGTTGAAGCCGAGCCCGGCCTACGAGTCCCAGGCTGCTGGAATGGTTTCGAACTGGCGACGCGGGCGATCCTCGGTCAGCAGGTCAGCGTCAAAGGCGCGACCACTCTTGCGGGTAGGTTGGTAAGAACCTTCGGGCAGCCCTTTCACGGAGCAAGTGGACTCACACACCTTTTTCCCACACCCGAGGTTCTTGCCAAGGCCAAGCTCGCCAGTATAGGCCTGCCTCGGGCCCGAGCAGACACTATTCAGGCCCTCGCTCGTATGGTTTGCGATGGGCGGATAAGTTTTGAAGGCATTGTGGACTCCGCCGATTTTCTGACTCGGCTATGTGAAATTCCCGGCATTGGAAAATGGACAGCACAATACGTGGCGATGCGGGCCCTTCGCGAACCCGATGCGTTTCCGTGCGGCGACCTCGGTCTTCTGCACGCCCTGAACTTAGGCAGCCCTCGTGAGCTTGAGCAACGTGGTGAAGCTTGGCGGCCTTGGCGAGCCTACGCAGCCATGTACCTCTGGAGTATAGCCAGCAAATCCAAAGCTCGCGGAACCGGACCTCTTTCATCCAGGGCCCCAAAGACGTCGCTTAGAAGAACCGCTTCTCAGCAAGGCGTCTCCGTGGCTGTGTAACGCTAGTGCTTTATCGGAGGCGCGCCTTCACGACAAAAGCGGAGGTGAGCACGAGGTTGCGAGTGGAAATTACTGCCGCAGAGTCAGCATGCTCAGGATGGCTTGCTGCTTTGCGATTAGCGATTGCACGCCTTGCCGCGCTAGACCAATCATCTTGCTGAGTTGCTGTTCATCGAAAACCTGGCGTTCTGCCGAAGCCTGTACCTCTACCAACTTATAGCCGGCCGTCATGACAAGGTTCATGTCCACATCGGCGCGGGAGTCTTCCTCATAGTTGAGGTCGAGGAGGACGTCGCCATCCACAATACCTACGCTGACCGCAGCGACGAAATCGCGAAGTGGCACTGAGGTGAGCGTACCGGCTTCTACCAGTTTTTCCAGAGCCAGCCCCAGGGCCACAAGGGCGCCAGTGATGGAAGCGGTCCGTGTGCCACCATCGGCTTGAATGACATCGCAATCAATCCAGATGGTGCGCTCACCAAGGCGTTCGAGATCGGTTACCGCACGCAATGATCTGCCAATCAGTCGCTGTATCTCGTGGGTGCGACCGCTGGGGCGTCCCTTGTTGACGTCACGAGGAGTACGAGTGAGAGTGGATCGCGGCAGCATGCCATACTCGCTGCTGACCCATCCCTTGCCACTGTTGCGCAGGAATTGCGGCACGGTTTCTTCTACGGAGGCGGTGCAGATGACGCGGGTATTGCCCACCTCAATCAGGACGGACCCTTCAGCAGTGGAGATGTAGTCGGGAAGGATGTTGACCGGCCGGAGCTGATCAGGGGCGCGCTTGTCGCTGCGATAGACCATAAGGGGGGATTGTAAATGAAAACTAACAAGGAGGCAGGACGCCGATGGGATTTCAGATTTCAGATTGCAGATTTGTAAGACCGGGCAGCCGCACCGGGTGCTTGTCCTCAGCAGAAGGTGACGATGAACCACTTACCTCGGGGGCTAAAGCCCTCTGGATTTTGGAGCGTTTACGCGGGCCTAAAGGCCCGCTCTTCCACGGTGCTGGAACCTGTCGCACGGTGCGGGACGTATCGCATGGTGCCGCGCATGGTGCTGGACGTGTCGCACGGTGCTGGACAACAGAACGCCGCGCACTTTATCTGGCGGCGCTTACGGCACGGCTGAAGCCGTGCCCTTCCACAACTGTGCCAATCCCCGCGTTTCTCCGCAACCTGTTAAGCCGTGCTTTTCCGAAAGACATTTATGAAGTCTTGTTTCCCTGCGGCCTCTGCGCTTGTGGTTTATTCACACGCCAAGGCGTAGGGCTACTGCGAAGCGGACTGCATCTGCTCCGCCATTTTTCCAACCGCCGAAACGTCGTAAAATCCCGACAAATCCGCATGGCCGGCCAAAGTCTCGCGTTCTTTGCCGTCCACCAGAATTTTCACTCGAGTAATGCCGGGAATGTTGGCGGAGAGCGTCTCAACCAGAGAAGCGACGGTAAGTTCCTCTTCAAGAATTCCGGAGCGGTGGCCATCGGCAAAGGCGGAATCAGTATCAATCACAGCCAGACCAGGGTTGACCAGATAAACATTGCGGACCTCCGCGCCTCGCGCTAGCCGGTGGGGAGCGGATTCCCCTAGGTAGATGTCAACGAGCGCACGAAGCAGCTCTTCGGCTCGTTGCTGGCGACCCGCAGGCAATGGAATGCGAGCCGACTGCGGCCGCAGTATGCCGGAATCATCGTAGGCGACGAAAAGCGTGACCTGCTCGGTACGACCTGTCACTGGCGGGGCGACAGCCCTCGTGTCGGCCGACGATGGGTGCAACTCGACCACTCGAGTCCGCATACGCCAAACGTAAATGCCCATGAGCAGCACCACAATCAGCATGGCACTCATGCCGATGATCAGGTGACGAGGAATCATCGCTGCATACCCAGTCTATCGCGCAATGCCGCGACTCCGTTGGCGACGGCGCTGGCTATGAACTGCTGATAATCGGGCAACCTCAGTTTTATGGTGTCGCTTCCCGGAGGCGCGACTTCCACCGCCAACGCGGCGGCAGTGATGTTGTTCAGCGGGCGCAGCGGTGCGACCAGAGTTCTGACCGGAACCAGTTTTTTCTGTAGTTCGGACGCGACGCTTCCGAGAGCGCCCTGGCTGGCCGTGAGAAACGAAGACTGCGCAGTATCCCAGGCCAGGAAGCTGCCACGATTCTCGTCACCGGATGGAATCAGCGTTGTGTAGAGACGAACCCCGCTCCCCTGGGTGGAAGCGTGCACACTGATGAAAATTGTAGGGTGCACGTTGTTCGCCAAAGCGGCGCGTTGATCGAGACCCAGGTAGGTATCCGAATCGCGGAGCATCAGTACTGAAATGCCGCGACTCTCCAGTTCCTGTCGCAGGTAGCGTGCAATGGCCAGCGTCACATCCTTTTCTGCCAGCTTATCCGTTAAAGCTGCGCCACGCTCGTCGCCGCCATGGCTCGCGTCCACCACAGCAAAGAAACGACGTGCACTGGCGGGAGTTGTTGGAATCGACGGAATAACAGGGATTGGAGCGACATTAGCGGGCGCGATCGGCGGCGTGGGCATCTGGGTTTGATTTTGGGCCGTTGGCGGCGCAGCTGTGATGGTGATCGTGCGGCGATCATTACTGAAGCTGGCCATGAGCGAAGCACTGCCCGTCACCATCACCTCCGCAGCGCCGTTGTTCTCCTGGTAGATAGCGGAGGAGATCGTCTTGTCGCCGAAATTCAAGGTCTGCGAACCCGGGGGGACCAGCGGCTCACGAACGAAGACCATGTGCAACTTGCCGGGTTCAGTAGAGATGGTTGGGTTGACGGGAGAAGAGAAATTCATCACCAGCCGCGGCGGAGTTGTTTTAGTTAGCTCGGCGCTGAATTGCGTCGCCACACTGCCGACAAAAAGTCGGCGCCCATTCTCATGAAAAGTCACTGGCCCGCCCAGGAAGCGCGGCATCAAAGTGCTCAGGGACGTAAGCGGCACCAAGCCTCTCCCGTTTTCGAGCAGGAAGTTGGCTGAGAGATCGAAGTCCTTGCCGCGAATCTTGGCGCTGGTTTTACCGGCGGTGAACTCGCCGTCCACGTTCTTGTAGCGCAGTTTCCACTGCTGGCCATTCGTTTTGGCGCTGACGGAACCGAGAGGATCGAGAATTTCAACAAGTCCCACATAGTCGCGGCCATCGCGCTCGGTTACGGGAAGCGAATAGTTCGCGGCAGTGGAATAGATGGATATGCGCTTCTGGTCGGCGGAAGAGCCGGAGAGGAGCAGCGTGAAAACGATTGCTGCGCCCACCAGGATCAGCCGCGCAAATCTGCGTGGTCTGCTCAGAAGGAGACCTCCGCTCGATTCGGGCGAGGACACAATGCCCTGGTGCTAGCTGGCGAGGCTTGCCGTGAGCGTAGTCGAAAGGCGCCAGCACTACAAGGATTGCTATTCCAGCGCATAAATGGTCAGCCCACTGAGCAGCTTGGGGTAGAAATCGGTTGACTTCTGGGGCAGGACCTCACCGGCAAAAGCGATGTCTCGCACCTGCTCGATGCGGGCAGGATTCATAAGAAACGCCACTTTCGCGTCGCCAGCGCGGACAAGATCCATGGCTTCGCCGGCATCCCGCAGATATGTAACATTCTGCTGGTTGCGAATCGCTTCCTGGGAAATTCCGAGTACCCCTTCCAGCAGACATTTGTGCAATTGCAGAACATCGAGA
>QIAR01000309.1:0-5786 GCA_003225595.1 Acidobacteriota bacterium
GGGTGTTGTGTACAAAGCCGAGGACACTCGCCTCGACCGTTTTGTCGCCCTGAAGTTTCTCCCTGATGACGTCGCCCGAGACCGCCAGGCACTGGAGCGTTTCCGACGTGAAGCGAAGGCAGCCTCTGCCCTCAACCATCCCAACATCTGCACGATTCACGACATTGGTGAAGAGAATGGCCAGGCGTTCATCGCCATGGAATACTTGGACGGCCAAACTCTGAAGCACATGGTGACGAGCCGTCCGCTAGACAACGAGAGACTGTTGTCACTGGCCATTGAAATTGCAGATGCGCTGGATGCTGCTCACAGCGAGGGCATTGTCCACCGCGACATGAAGCCTGCCAATATCTTCGTTACTAAGCGTGGTCACGCGAAAATTTTGGATTTCGGGTTGGCCAAGGTCACGTTGGCGCAGGGCGCAGGCAGTCCGCCGAGCGGGCATACCCAGACCTCGCCCACGGTCGGCGAACAGCACCTAACCAGCCCTGGGATGGCATTGGGCACCGTCGCCTATATGTCGCCGGTGGCTGGAGGCGGGGAAGAACATTCGTTGTCTGGAGCACCCTCCCGGAGTAGGACAAAAAGGAATTGTAAAAATCAGTGCAGTACCATCTCGCGACAGATGGGCCTCGGCGTCGGAACGAGTAGTAGAATTACCAGCGCCGCTGGTACCGCCGCAACCGTTGAAGAGGCATACCCCGTAAAGCAAAACTATAAGCGAGAAATATTTGTTCATGCGCCTCCTTCAGCAGTCCGCTCACCTTCTGTTTCACCTCAGGGAACCCGGAACTCACACAGGACCGAGCAGGTTATTGCCGGACCGCGTTGGATGTGAGTTGCTCGACCCGTAACTTCAAGTGTTGCATTTCAGCCTGTTGCGACCGAAGCTGGGCCTGTTGCGACTTGACCGCTTCGATCAGCAGGGCTGCCAGTCTGGAGTAGTCCACCCCCTCAGCTTCATATGTATTCGGATCACGGGAGACCACTTCGGGAACAATCTGAGCGACATCCTCAGCAACCACACCGACTTCCTGTTTTCCATCGGTCTTACGCTGATAGGACACTCCTTGTAGTTGCTCGATCTTTTCCAACGACCCTTGCAGCGGCTCAATGTTGGTTTTGAAGCGGCGGGAACTGCGGGTGATCCATTCATCCGCGAGAGTGGTGCCACCCACTTTAATTTCTAGAGTGTTAGCAGGGTTGGTCTCGCCGATGCCCACTTTGCCTGCAGTAGGTGCGAGTAGAACGTCCCCCGGTTGTAAGCCAGGGACGCCTCCCGCTCCCGGCTGCAATATAATCGAGCCTCCTCGTCCTCCGCAGCACGGATAAAGCCCGCCCGCTCCCGGTTGCAAAATGAGCGAACCGCCAACGCCGCCAGTCGCTCCTCTACATGTCGAGCCGCAAAGGACGAAACCACCGCCAGTGCCAGCGGTGAGCCCTATTCTACCACCTGAGCCTCCCCGTAAGGTTGACGTTCCTGCGCCTCCAGTGCCTCCTTTAACCTGAAAGGCCATGGGGGCGGCCGCACCGGCAGTTGTCGCATTTTGGCCAATCACATCTACCGTGGCAGCGGGATTAGTGGTGCCGATGCCTACCTTGCCACTCACCTGGAAGAGCTTCGAGTCTCCGAGGCTCGTGCTCCCGGTCCATTTGGGGATGAAATTCGTTGTTCCGCTGCCGCTCACCTGGGCTGTCATCGACAGGACAAGCGAGAAGAATATAAGCACCAAGCTGTAGACATGAGATTTCATATGAGGTTTCCTCCTGAGTGACTGATATCTAGTGGTAGCCGTCGAGCGCCGATTTTCTAGATACCTTACGCGTCCAGTACTGCTGAATGAAGGTGACGTATCTGCGCAAAAACGGTGGAGACTGAAAATCGATAATTCCTGGCCCAACCGGCACAGGGTCCTGATCCAACCTTTCGCTACGGGTGCTCACCATTAGAGCTTAGCCGTGTCACTGAAGAGACGTGTCATTCAGGATCCGCCCACTTTGATTGTTGTTGGCCTGCTCGCAAGATGTGCTCGTTCTAGTTTCGGTCGTAAGGCCAGTAGTCGAGGAACTTGCCGAAGAAACCCTTTCGCAAAAAGCACGGGTTGAGGCAGGCACGCATGTCAACCCAGGGCAACACGGAGGCAAGATTGAGGCACCACACTGCGCTCCTACTTGCCCGCACTGGCCCGTGGTCACCGTAAAGCTTCCCGAACTTCTGGCCACACCACCCGGAGTGGTGATCGCGATTTTGCCGGTTACGGCTCCCGTGGGAACGGTCGCCGTGACTTGCGTATCAGAATTAACGGTGAACGTTGTTGCTGCCACTCCGCCAAACGTGACTTTCGATGTTTGTGTTAGGCCGGTGCCGTTGATTAGCACTTGAGTGCCCACTGGTCCGCTCGTAGGGCTGAAGCTAATAATTGTAGGTTTGGAGGATTTGTTGCTCGTCAGCGCGCCAGATGGACTAATAGTCTTGACCGATCCAGTTGTGCCTGTGACGTAGCTTGGGGCTCGGAGCGGAATGTGATGTCCTAGACTCAGTCGGGCGGGATGTCCAGTCGGCAAGCCCCTCGGGTTCAGATTAGGCGTCGGAGCTGGGAAGGCGATTCGGGCGTGAGTGGCGCTTGAATCCTGCGCATCCTGGCAGCCCTCAGTATCATCCAGCCCGCATGGGATCAGCAGAAAAGCATGCTGGTCCCCGCTGGGAAGAAAACCCAATCCAGCAATCTCTCCACGATCGTTGATTGCTATCGGCAATTCCAGGTGCAGAGCGGACTCGGGCGGAACGAAGGAGTCCAAATCGGTCATGGCTCCGCCTTTCTCCAGCAAAAATCCGCGTACATTCTCGAAGTCACAGGTGCCCGAAACACCGATGATCTGGCTTGCTGAATTGATCGCGAATGCGTCGCTGCAAGAATCGCTGTCCACAGTCCCGAGATCGGTCATCGTGCCGCTCTTCCAGTGAAATGCGCGGACAGCCTCATCTCCTGGGATCATCGCCCAACCGACAATTTCGCCAGCATCGTTGTTCGCGATCGCGTTTCCGCGGCTCCCACCAAATGTACCCAGGTCGGTAAGCACTCCCTGATCCCAAAGGAATGGGTGTTGCTCCAGATCTCCAGGAAAAGTTGATAGGCCGACCACTTGACCTCGATTATTGAGATCACTAGCGAACGTGCAGGTGCCTCCAAAGCTGCCCAGATTCGTCATTTGGCCGTTCTGCCACAGGAATGCTCCGGTCGTTACCGGGAAATCGATCTGTGCGCAATAAGCACTCGGAACCGAGCTGGTGTAAGACTCGCCAACTATTTGCCCTTGCTCGTTTACAAGAGTTGCCACAGCATCGTTACCTCCCAAAGTGCCCAAGTCCTGCATCACTCCGTTCTGCCAGAGAAATGCCCGTGCTTGTGTTGGCGGGAGTAGGGAGTCATCATCCCGAACCGTATTCGTGGCAAGCCCGACCACTTGACCGCGACTATTGACTGCGTTAGCCCAGCTCTCGTATCCGCCCGGCAACGTCCCTAGGTTAGTGATTTGGCCATTCTTCCAAAGTACGGCACGAACTTGCGGGAAGCTGGGATTTAATCGGTCAATTTCACCGTTTTGCGAGATACCAGCGATCAGGCCGTTCGGACTGATCCAGGTGGAGAGGCTGCTCGCGCCACCAGGAAGGGCGCCGAGGTCCGTCAAAACACCTTTTTGCCATTGGAATGCGTGAGAGACAAAGCAGTCCTCGTTGAAGCAAAAGGGGGCGAAGGGATCAGGCATGGAAGTGTCCGCCGAGCCCACGACTGTTCCCCGGTTGTTTAGGATTCGGTTGTAGTTATCGGGGACGTACAGATAGTTCTGGGGCCCGCCAAACGTGCCCAAGTCGATGAGTTTGTATCGGGTGTGCTGCGCCGCCAATTGAACCGGCGGCACCAGCGCTGCGAGTAAAATCGTCAGATTGATGTATATCAATGTCGATTTCATGCTTTCCTCCAGTCTTCATGAGTTCGCGTGCGGCGGAGACAGCGTCGCGATGCCCTCTTCCTGGTAAGGCGGGAATCTCGAACAAAAAGCCGCAGGAAGCGAAAATTCTTGGACGCCTTCGTCCTATAGATAGCTATGAAAAATGTGATAACCTTTCGCCCAATAAGAGTCGCAGAGCAGTAGGAGTTATGCGGGCGCTAACGTCGCACGAAGTAACTGGTGTGCTCCAGGCGTGCGGCCGGGGCGACGAAGGAGCCCTGCAGAAGCTGGTACCTTTGGTGTATGAGCAATTACACGCAGCGGCGCGGCGTTATATGGCCGGTGAACGGCGCGGACATACTCTCCAGACGACCGCCCTCATCCACGAGACTTATCTTCGATTGGTTGATGTCCGGCAGGTCAAATGGCAAAATCGGGCGCATTTCTTGGCAATTTGTGCGCAGTTGATGCGACGCATTCTGATCGATTTCGCACGATCGCGCGGTTACAAGAAGCGAGGCGGGGCTATGCCTCACCTGGACTTCGACGAGGCGCTCGTTGTGACTTCTCAACCTGACACCAATCTGCTGGCTCTGGATGACGCGTTGAACCGGCTGGCCTTGCAGGACGCGCGGAAGAGTCGAGTGGTCGAACTGCGATTCTTTGGCGGGCTTGGAGTCAAAGAAACGGCTGAGGTGTTGAAAGTCTCAACCGATACCGTGATGCGAGACTGGAAACTCGCAAAAGTTTGGCTGCTGCGTGATCTGCGTGGAGGCACCCCGCATGGAGCCTGAGCGTTGGCGTAGGGTCGAGCAGCTGTATCACTCCGCGCTGAAAGTGGCAGCGGACCAGCGTGCCACGTTCTTGCAGAAGGAATGTGAAGACGATCCAGATCTGCGCGAAGAAGTCGAATCCTTGCTTTCGTACGAGAGTTCGGCGACAGGGTTTATTGAGTCGCCCGCTTTCGACGTAGCAGCTAAGCTGATTGCAGAGGACAAGGCCCCGATGGCTGCCCCTTCCCAACTGGTCGGAAAGGCGCTCGGCCACTATCGCATCATCGAGCCGATTGGTGCAGGTGGCATGGGCGTTGTGTACCGGGCTCAAGATGAGCAGCTCGATCGGGATGTGGCGATCAAAGTCCTGCCCACAGGCACGCTGGCGGATGAAGCTGCCCGAAAAAGGTTCCGCAAAGAAGCATTAGCACTCGCCAAGCTGAACCATCCCAACATTGCCACGATCTTCGAATTCAGCGCACACAACAGCACGGATTATTTAGTTACGGAGTACATTTCCGGCCTAGCTCTTGATGAGAAATTGCTCGCCGGTGCACTTTCCGAGAAAGAAGTTGTCGGCCTAGGGATACAGCTAGTGCAAGGCTTGAGGGCCGCCCACGATCGGGGCATTGTGCATCGCGACCTGAAGCCTGCGAACCTGCGTCTGACTTCCGATGGGCGGCTAAAGATCCTGGACTTCGGATTAGCTCAGCTCATGCCTCAGCCAAGCGAAAAGGGCCTGACAGTAACGTTAACTCAGTCGCAGGAAGTCACCGGTACGCTGCCGTACCTGGCACCCGAACAATTGCGTGGCAAGCCCGCCGAAGCGCGCACCGACATTTGGGCGGCAGGAGCGGTGCTGTATGAAATGGCCACCGGGCACCGGCCGTTTGAAGAGAGGGTGCCGACCGCTCTGATAGGCGACATCATCCACAAGACTCCACCACCACCTCGAAAGTTGAGGCCGGAGCTATCTACCAAGTTAGAAGGTGTCATCCTGAAGTGCCTGGAGAAAGAACCAGCGAAGCGGTACCAGTCCGCGAGTGAGCTGCAAGCAGACTT
>QIAR01000309.1:5795-5992 GCA_003225595.1 Acidobacteriota bacterium
CCGCTCGCTTCTCGGCCTAGGCTCTGGCCTGCCATCGTTACAACCGCAGTCGTGCTCACGGTGCTTGCCGTCGGCGCGACCTTCTATTATCACCGCCGCGGAGCAAAGCTGACCGAAAAGGACACGATCGTCGTCGCCGACTTTATCAACAATACGGGCGACCCGGTTTTTAACGAGACGCTCAAACAGGTGCTGGT
>QIAR01000310.1 GCA_003225595.1 Acidobacteriota bacterium
CTGCTCATTTTTTGGGCTATTGCGGCCTGGGTGTGGTGGCGGCTCTCAGGGCCTGGCAGCAGATCGGTCCGCGCTTGACCTTGCTTGCCAGATGAGAGAATACCGCTCGAGTAATTTAGGCCACCCACGACGAAGAGCATAATACTCGTTCAATGGCCGGTCATCCTGCAGAGCGACGGCCTGCGGTGCTTCCGCAATCATCTGGTCGAGAGACAATTCACTGTCAAGGACAACAGCAAACTCACGCTCCGCACTCGGTTCCGGGCCCCACTCCATCAGATCCTTAATCGCCCCGACTGGCATATGCTGCACCAACTCGCCAGCAGTCCGATTGGGTATGGGGCGGCTGCTGGCAAGAAAATGAAAACCCCAGTGCTCCACGGAGTGGAAGACCCGGATGTAAGGGAAGGATTCCCTCACGGCGCGAGCCACGGAGGCGTCAACCACTGCATCGCCCCTGGGCAGCCACTGCTGCAGGATGCCCCCGGGCCGAAGCCGCTGCTTCACAGTCGAATAGAACTCTCTCGAATAGAGGAGGCTGGAACCCGCGGCCTCCACGGGAGGTGGGGGATCCAGAGTGATGACATCGTATTGCTGCGCGGCGCGTTCCAAATAACGCCGACCATCGTCAATCACTACTCGCGATAACGGCGAACGCAAAAGCTGCGGGCCGTCGGGATGGTAATACCAGAACACACGCGGAACGCTGGGCACCAGTTCTACTGCCGTGCTCGGAACGTTCCAGGAGAGCAGCGAACGGTAGGTTGTGCCCATGCCGAAGCACACCACCAAAGCGCTCTGGGGTGGATGGTCGAGGAAGGCCATCGGCAAGTGAGCCATCATTTTGGTGATCGGAGTCAAAAAGGTGATTCCCACTCCGTTGACCAGCAGTCGTTTCCGCATCCCATCGCCGGTGGCAATGATAGTGGCGGTGTGATCGCGGAGAACCTCACGCTGGGGAAACTGGTCTTCGTAGCCTTTGCTCGTGAACATTAGAATCAACGCTAGCACTGCGACCCCATAAGAAGCTGCGCGCTGCCGGACCGCCTGCGGCTTTGCCCGCTCCAAACCCGGTAACCACCACGGGTAGGTGCCAGTGGCGAGCCATGGAAACGACAACACCAACAATGCCCAGCGCTCACTCATGAGGGGTAAAAGCAGGAATCCGGATAGTAGCGGGCCGAGAATGCATCCAAGGACGTTCACCGCGTAGGCGCTTCCTGCCCTGTCCGGATCGCCCCCGGACCAGCGGTCTACCAGCATCGGAGTCACAAATCCCAAAATGGCGGAAAATGGGGCGATCCCCACCATCAACCGCAATAGCCTGGATAGGTGGAACTGAGGATCAGCAGTGAGTAACGGCAATAGCGCAAAGAGTCCGAGCAACACCCAGACCAGCATTCCTTCCCGCTCATGGTTGCGGCTCCAACGGCGGTAAACCCGCGACCCAAAGAAGGTGGCTGCCAGATACAAGCTGAGAATTGCTGCAAAGGCATAAACAACCGTACCTAGGTATGGTGTGAACTGCCGGATCCACACCACTTCCATTCCCATGCTCGTCAACCCCGTGGCAAAAAGCAACACCAGTAGCATTCGGCTACGCTCTGGCCGTTTGAGCGGGTTGCGAACATTGGAAGTGTCAGAAGAGAGGACATCTCTGTGCACGGCAGGCCGTAATGTAAGGATCATTGCCGAAACGGCTAACAGAGCATTTAGTGCCGCGCCGACCTTCAACGTGCCGTGAAAACCATAAACTTCAATCAGGAGCAGAGGCAGGGTGGCG
Organism: Acidobacteriota bacterium; assembly: GCA_003225595.1. Classification (GTDB taxonomy): domain Bacteria; phylum Acidobacteriota; class Terriglobia; order Terriglobales; family Acidobacteriaceae; genus Gp1-AA124. Next base: position 1,784 of record QIAR01000310.1, read on the forward strand.
CCCGCCACCGCGCCCAGCACATTCGCTACGTAAAGATAGCTGAAAGATCGCTGCGCCTCCTGATAGCAACTGTTCTTAATGGCCAGCATGGCCACAGGAATAGTCGCTCCCATGCACGCGCACCATGGCACCAGAGCCAGAATGATCCAGGTGCCAGAGGCAAGGTAGTAGGCCCAGGAAGAAGACAGAGAGACGTGCTCTAACAGATTTCGTCCCCACAGCAATTGATACGGCACCAAGATGGCCGAAACACCGATGAACAGTTCCGTAAGAGCGTAAAGGCGCAGCGGTGGAATACTGATTCGGCCTGCGTATTTGCGGATTAGGCGACCGCTGCCCCACGAGCCCAATCCCAACCCCGCCATGAACGTGGAAAGCACAATAGAGACCAGCGCGGTGGTGACCCCGAACTGCGCCATCGACAGCCTGAGCCAGACGATCTCGTAGAGGATGCTGCAGAATCCTGAGATAAAGAAGAACCCGAAAAACCAAAGCATGAAGAGTGTCCCCCAACTATGCGGAACGCGATCCCAGGCGATTGAACTTCCACGGATCGACTGGCCGATTTGAACACGCAATCCAGCGACGTGCAACAAGACAAAGCCGGGGAGCGAATAACCGCAGAGAGCTTCGCGGTTGTCAAAAACGCCAGCATCACTGCCGCCAGCGGGCTTCGAAGCGGCCGATGCGGGTGTACTCCGGAAAACGCTCGCGCAAGGCTGTGCGAAGATCCGCGGGCATGGGTTTTGAAAAATCTGGAACCGTAAGGATAGCGACCACCTTTACTCCGTGAGAGTCGATGGCCCGCAAGACACGTTGCGTATGTCCGGCCGGCTCGTCGAAGAAGTCGAAAAGCGTTCGCGTGGGGTCGCGCAAGCCCGCGAGGAACGAGACCTCGGGACAATCTGGGGCGCAATAAACGAATGAGCTGCCGGCGGCGTGCTCCTGTACCAGGGGTATGAGTTGATCGTACTCGTGCCCCTGCTCGGGATAGACTCTTAGGCCTCCCGCGCGGGCGAGATTTATATGGTAAGTCTGTCCGTCGGGCAAGTACTGGATACCCATCTGCGAGAGAAACGTCGGGGTCGAGCGGAAAACAGCAAAGGCTATGTAGAAAACGAGTAGCGACGCCAGGATGAAGCGCGAACTCCGTGGTCGAGTTGAAAACAACGCCAGCAACGCGAGAACGAGCAGAGGCGCGACGTAGCAGAAATATACGGCGATAGTGAACGGAACCTGGATCAGACTGCATAATGCCGCGACGCTGAGCAGAAGCATGATCTGCTGCTGGCGCATGGCGGAGAGTGCGCAAAAGTTCTTCGGTCTGCCCAGGAGCAGCGCGCCGGCCAACACTGTGAATGGAATCAGCGTGGGCAAGGGGTCCCAGGCAAACTCGTAGAGCCCTGAAGAGCGCGCAGATCCAATCAGCACCAAGGCTAAGCCGAGCAATAGCAACGCACGGGTTGGCCAGCCCAGCGGCTTCCGCAAATACGCGGCAGCCACGAGCAGGACCGTGAACACTGATATTGCGATGATTCGATTCAGCCCAAAATCAGTGGGAATGCGAGCCGCGTAACCGAAGCGCCGAGTGGGGAGCAGGAATACGCCCCTGAAGAAATCCGAGAGAGAGCCCGACCGGATGTACGGGACCAGAAAAATCACGATAGGCAGAGCTACGCCGACCGCAAATGGCAAGAGGATCCGGAACAGGGCACCGAAACGCCGCGCCGACGCGGCCGGAGCCCGCTTCCAATCACGCGATAGGCAGAGGGCAACCAGTGCGACTCCGGGAAGCCCGAACTCGATAACTCCCGCAACTGAGAAGTTGGGTCGGATAAGGTTGAACAATGCCACGATGAATACCGCGAAAGAAGCCCTAAGAAAAATGGGGTAAATTCTCTCGCCTGCCAACGTGCCGCGCTGCACGTCATGCGACGTGCACAGCTCGCGAAACACCAGCAGCAGGAGCACGGCGGCAATGAAATAGATTCCAGAGAGTTTGAAAAGGAAAGAAAGCCCTCCGCACAGCCCCGCCAGAAAAAGCCAGTATCGACGATTGGTTTCCAAATAGCGAAGAACGGCTCCGGTGCCGAAGACCGCGAAGAAAAGGCCGTACCAGGAGGGAACCGCCGCCGTGTAATTGGGCAGACTCCAGGCGACTGACAGCAGCGTGACACCACCCGCTCCGAGCGGAGAGGCAAAGCGCGAAGCGATCGCATACATCGCGGGAACAAATCCGATAAAAAATAGAAACAGCACAATCCGCGGAGAGGCAGAATTCGTGCCCAATAATCGAAACGCGAGCGCATTCAGGTACGAAAGCCCGCCGGTATAGGGATCATCAAAATCGCGGTGGGGCAACTGGCCATCGAGCACTCGCTCGGCGCTCTGGCCAATGGTTCCTTCATCGTGCGGAACCCAACCGCGCTTGAGAAGCTTGGCAGTGTAGAGAGCGCTGCTGGCCCACACCAGCAGGAGAACCAGCCACCAAGTCAGATTGCGCTGTCGTGTGGATGACATCGAGACTGGCTGGGGCGCCGATGTATCGACTGGGAGTGTGGTTGCGCGGTTCGTTTCTATGGGCACGGACTTTTCCGCTGGACTCGTATGGTCCAAGACAAAGTAAATGAATTGTAGTGTCAGTGGAAAGTGTTTGGGAGACGTGCTCGGCTATCACCCCAGTGTGTCCCCAGAAGTTTTTGGTTCTCTAACTCCGCCGCACCAGCGTGCCGGCGATCATGTCGTGCAGCGCCTGCTTACGTTCGGTGAAGCCGGCCATGATGTAGCCAATGAAGAAAATCATCCCAGAAACATACTTCGCAAAGTGCCGGCCAGTGGCACGGGCGAATGAGATTCGATTTCCCGCGAGATCCGTCACTTTCAGTCCGAGTGCCATTTTGCCGAGCGTTGCCTGGTAGGACGAGCTTTCCAGAGCCGCTTCGTAAATCCATGAGACAAGGGCGCTAAAGACTCCGCGGATAATCAGGATCACGAGCCGCACGCCCACGAATGGCATGCTCACAGCCCGTCCGGCCGCGCCGATTATCAGAAACATGAACAAAGAGACGGGCAGAACTATGATTCCCTTCAAAATCAAATCAATCATGAACGCCACGAATCGAATCCAGAATCCGCCGTAGCGCTCGGACGTTGCCGGGATGATCCCAAGTGGCCCGGTGGTGATCGCTTGAGGCACTCCCCCGAGAAGAGCACCACATCGCGTGCAGAACTGCGCTGCCGCGGCATTCTGGGCTCCGCATTTGCTGCAGAACAGACAGGCTTCGGTCATGATGCGGGTGAATATAGCTGCGCGGATGCTCGCTGTAAAGCGGGAGCTATCGCGAGCCCCGGGCCGCATTCGTTGGGCGCTGGACTGGTCCGTGCAGAGCCAAGCTGCGCACCCCGGACGGACAGGGGGCATTCTGTCCCTACGCGATGGTCTGTGGCACGGGAGCCTGCGCTTTGTCTGCGGTTTGCCCGATTTTGGCGGTCTTGGTTTTAAAGTCGCAAATTGTTAGTTCTAGCCCGCCGAATTCCGGGTGGTCGTTGTGCCCTACGGTGAATGCGACATCAAGCGTGTCACCGGCGAGAAGTTTTTCCTGTTCGAGGCGCTCGGCCATGTGCCAGGCCAGGGCATCGAAGGTGACAGCCCGGCGCCAGTTGGAGTGCTCAGTTCTCGATTCCCTGTTCCCAGCCGTTGCTGCGAGCTTCAGCTTACCGTGTTTGTCTTTCAGCACACGAGGAGGTGCCATCAGGCGCACGGAATTAGCGGCAAATACGGGCTCAGGATTGCCATGGCCAAAAGGTTCCATGCGCCGCAGGGCCTGCAAGAGCTCCGGCGTAACCT
>QIAR01000311.1 GCA_003225595.1 Acidobacteriota bacterium
GCCGCCTTTTCTGGACTCGCGCCTGACGGAACCATGGTTGTTGTCGGAGTTGGGCCGGGCAACTTGTCGATCGACCCTATGGTCCTGATCATGGTAAGGCGCCGCTTCATAGGCTCTCCTGCAGGCTCACGGAAAGACTTGCGAGAAGCTTTGGCATTTGCCGGAGCTCATGGCCTGCGTCCCAAGACAAGGCGCTTTCCGCTGGCACAAGCCGGCGAGGCGCTTGCAGGGATGCAAACCGGCCACATGACCGGTCGAGCAGTTCTTATAGCTGCGGGATGCCCGTTATCTGTGGGCCTGCAACTCGGGCCCTACCGCATCTCCGGTTCATCCGTTTCCGGAAGGCGTCACGGGGCTGGGCTGGAATGCGTTAGTCAGAAATGCCTTGGTGAATTTGCCTAAACTCAGACTGCATTTGGAGTTCCCCTCACTGTCATCGTCATCCATGAGATGATTCCGCTTGAGCGCCTGCTGATAGCGGCTGTCACGGTCTGTCCAAGGGAGCAGGATGTCGGGGGTCACGCCGCTGATCTCGTTGGAGCCGTCGGAGCGCAGGCGCACGCAATCGGACAGCCGGACGCGCAGCGCCCGAATTCCTCAAACGTTCAGCGAAGGACAACAAGTGCCGCAGGCTGCTGTGCCAAACATACAATGGCGGGGTTTCGGAGAAGTGAACTACAAAGTCTTAGACCAGCGCCGGCCTGAGCTGGGAACATTTGGATTCGTACCTGGGTCTGCGGGAAATCTCTTTACTGGTGATTTCGATCTCTCCTCACTGCCCGGATTAGTGATCGCACCTGGAGAATGCCTCAAAGGCTAGGCTCCCATTCGTCACGCCGAGTCGGCGACAGTCGTCGGTGGTATCGAGACCCGTGCCCGAGAGCTTAATGCTGCCGGTTAGATCGTTGTTTCTACCGGGCCTCTCCCGGTGGGTTCCACAACTTCCTGGCGAACGTCACGCGTCAAGCCATTTGAGAATGTAACCCGAGGGTTGTCCGTCGAGACATTTGAAATGTAACCGGAGGTCGACCGCCGTCGCGGCTGTGGGAAACTGGGAAACGCGAAGCGTTTTCCAAGGCGGCTCCACCGCCGTGTTTTCCCCAGCCGTTTTGCCGGCTTGGTAGTACTTTCTTCGCGGCCTGCACCGTGGGGCTCTCCGCCGCTCGCGGACTGAGCCGCCGGTTCGCCAGTTCGTAAGTACGTTGCAGACGGGACAGGTTGCGGGTGCGCACAAATACCAGAAACCGAATTTCTCATTCCCAGGGCATCTTGGAGGCCCGGGACCGTCTGGGCATTTGTGAGGGGAATTTTGGGAGAAGATTTTTGCGCCCGCGACTGGAAAATCTCACCCTTTGCTGATTCCCCTTGTCTCATATAAGCTTCAGCTTCACGCTCAGTCATTACTTTTCGTTCTCTTCAACAAATAAAGGCCGCACCATGATTCCACACAAGAGACGGTTCTATAGCTTGGCATCGATTCTGCTTATCTGGCTTGCTCTCGCGGGAATTCCGTGCCACGCAACTTCCGCCAGCGACCAAGGGCTGAAACCGGTCCTGAGTTACATCTCGTCAGGTTGGGACAGCCTGACTCGCTCCATGACACGCTGCGACAGCCTGCTCGACCCTAAGTTGTCCGCGCCGTCTGTGCTTTATCTCCCCGCAGACTCGGCGGTTCCAGCCTCAGTACAGAAATTGCACGAGGAGTGCAAAGTCCGCGTCGAACGCTTGCCGATCGTAATTCGCGCCCCGGGACAGATTGATGTCAGCAAGATCAATCCTCCAGGGCTGCTTTTTCTGGAGAATAGCTACGTCGTTCCTGGCGGCAGATTCAACGAGATGTATGGCTGGGACAGCTACTTCATCATCCGAGGTCTGCTGCGCGATGGCCGGGTCGATCTAGCTCGTGGCATGGTCGAGAACTTCTTTTTTGAAATTGAACATTACGGTGCAGTGTTGAATGCCAACCGGACTTATTTTCTGACGCGCTCCCAGCCCCCGTTTCTCACATCAATGACCCTGAGTGTGTATGAAGCGCAAAAGGCTGCCGGTAAGGAGGACGTAGCCTGGTTAGGCCGTGCCTACAATTTTGCCAGTAAAGATCATGACATGTGGGTCCGTGAACCGCATCTGGCGGGCGATACCGGGCTATCGCGCTACTTCGATCTCGGGGAGGGTCCAGTTCCAGAGGGCTTGCAGGATGAGAGTGGATACTACCGCGGGGTCGCTGCCTACTATCTGAAACATCCGGAGGCGACCGATCACCACATGGTCGAAGTCAAAGCGCAAGGGAACAATCCGGACGCCATCGGCTTCACCTTTCCCTTACAGCTTTGCGAGATTAGCCAGGGTACGACCTCGAATTCCAAGTGCGACTTGCTGAAAACTCTCTCCTTGAGCAAGGACTTCTACAAGGGCGACCGAAGCATGCGTGAGTCGGGCTTCGACATCTCATTCCGCTTTGGACCTTTCAGTGCAGATACGCACCACTATGCTCCCGTGTGCCTGAACAGCCTGCTCTACAAAACGGAAAAGGACCTTGAACACATGAGCACGCTATTGGGCAGGAAGGCAGATGCGGAAAAATGGCGGCAGGCGGCCGAAGATCGCAAGCAAAGAATGCAGAAGTACTTGTGGGACGGCCAGCGCGGCATGTTCTTTGATTACAACTTTGAAACGGGCACAAGGTCATCGTACGAGTATGTAACCACGTTTTACCCGCTCTGGGCCGGCTTGGCCACGCCACAACAGGCGCGTGTTTTGGTCGCCAACCTTCCTCTCTTTGAACAGCCTGGCGGGATCGCCATGAGCCGGCACGAAACCGGAGTGCAGTGGGATTATCCGTACGGCTGGGCGCCGCTCCAGTTGCTGGTTGTGGAGGGTTTGCGTCGCTATGGTTTCAATTCCGAAGCAGATAGGATTTCTTACAAGTTTCTTTCGACCGTGGCTGAGAACTTTCGGCGGGATGGCACGATCCGCGAGAAATACAACGTGGTGACGCGGTCGTCCGAGTCACACGTGACAGCTGGTTATCAAGCCAACGTTGTCGGTTTCGGCTGGACCAACGGGGTGTTCCTGGAATTGCTGCACTCACTTTCTCGTGAGTGGACCGAGCGTCTGGCTCGTGAGCAAAGCGCGGCGGGCGCAGCACCTCCGAAGCAATAGCAGGCTTGGGAGATGTTGTGCGCAACTTCTGGTGAGATTTCGAGCCGAGGTGGGCTCGGCCTGGAGAGGCGAGGGTGCCTGTCCCTACGCGGTCCGCGCCTGGGGCGAAAACGTGCCCCGCTCTGAACTGCCTGACGTGCAACCCGCCCTCCGCGTCCTGTAGTCAGAGTTGATTCTGCGCAGCGATATCTTACTGCTTGGAATTCTGCGCTTCCTGCAGCCGCTCGGCTTCGTGGAGTTCTCGTTCTGCATCCGCGGTCCTGCCTAACTCCCTATAAGCTTGGCCCAGAAGGTGGTGCGTAATTGAGTTACTGGGGTCCATAGCCAGCGCGCGTTGCAAGGCGCGTACCGCAAGTTCGGTTTCGCCTTTCTTCTGCAGTACTTTCCCCATCAGAATGTAGGGACCCGTGGATGTCGCGTCCAGCCAGATCGAACGCTGCAATAATTTTTCGGCATCTTCGAATTTCTGTATACGGGAGTATGCATCCGCGAGCTTGTAATACGTGGCCGCGTTGCCGGGATTGATCGCCATCTCTTTTTGGAATTCCGTGGTGGCCTCTGGAATCCGTGACTTGAACAGGTAAAGTTCCCCCAATAGAAAGTGGGCCAGCGGGAGCTTGGGATCGAGTGCGACGGCTTTCTGCGCGTACTCCTCTGCGATTGGTTCGAACTCCTGCCGCAAGAGCATGCGTGATGTAAACAAATAACTGGCGGCAGAATCCGCAGGCACATCGAACATCTTGGCAAAAGCCTTGCGCGCCTGCGGATAATCCTTAGCCTGGATGTAGCAAATGCCAAGGATGTAAGCTGCATCAACGTTGGCGCGCGGATACCAGGTCTGAACCTTTTCCAGCTCCGGGATGGCCTGTGCAGGCCTTCCGGCAAGGTAATAGGACAGTCCCAACAACTGCACGGCTTCGCTATCGGCCGGATCTTCTTTTAACGCTTGGTTCAGAGAATCAATGGCTTTGATGTAGTCGCCTTTCTTGTAGTACGCGATCCCCAGTTCGTGGGACAAGCCTTTCACCTTCGGGTTCTTGGCGGCCAAGTCCTGAAGTTGTGCGACGGCCTCGTCATATTTGCCTTGCTGAAGTAGCCGCCGCGGCTGGGCGAATTCCGGGTCACCGACAGGCGGTTGCGGACCAGTCTGTTGGGGAGCAGCTTGTCTTTCGGAGGATACGGCCGGGTTAGACTTCGGTTCTTGATTCACCTGGGCTGGCAAAACGGTCAGCTCGCAAAACATGAGCAGGACAAGGGCACTCCACCTTACGGGGAACATAGGGGCATCACCTGGGAAGTTATTCTGAGACGATTAGAACACAAAAAGAAAGGGAGCTCGTGAGAGCTCCCTCGTTTCTATTGACCTCACCCGGAGGGTTAGAAGGTGAACCGGACGGCGAACTGCAGTTGACGCATGGTCGTATCAGCCTCGATGCCAGTAATCTTGCCATTATTGCCACCGCAGTCAATACATCTGCCGCCGCCCTCGTTGCTGTCGAAGCCCAGCACGGGGTGGTTGAAAACGTTGAAAGCATCCATGCGGAATTGGGCAGTTACCCGCTCAGTGACCCGGAAGTTCTTCAGCACCGACAGATCTGAAGTAAACAGCCGCGGCCCGTGGAACGAGTTGCGGCCGATGTTACCAATGTTTCCGCACGCCGGACGGGCAAACCCGGGGCCGGACGGTGGTGCCACCGCACAGAAGTCGGTGCCGGTGGGTTGGCCGGTGATGGTAAGCGCGCCCGATATCGGGGTGAAGTACACTACATCGTGGTTGACCGCATCGAACGAACCCGCGCCCACTTTGAACGAGCCGTTCTTGTTAGGACGGCACGGCCCGGCATCCGCGACCTGGCCGCACTCGCCGTAGCTTGGCGTCCAGGGGAGACCGCTGCTCCAATTACTGGTGCTATTCAATTGCCATCCACCGATGACCAAGTCCATGGCGCGGCCCACACCGGAACCGAACATCTTGCCTTTGCCGAACGGCAACTCGTAGACGATATTCGCCACGAACACGTGATTACGGTTCATGTCGTCCGGGCCATACGCGATGCGCGGGTTGTCGACGTAGTAGTCGCTATCGTAGTTATTCGCGTGGGAGAAGGTATAGTGGGAGATGAACTGAAGACCGTGCGAGAACCGCTTATCCACCTTGACCTGTAGAGAGTTGTAGTTGCTGCTGGCGTCGTTGCCCAGGAAGTTGCCCAAGTCGCTCGAGCAGCATGTCAAGGGCACCAGCGTGCCACCCGGTCCAGGAACCAGAAAGTCTGGATAGGTGAATTTGTTGAAGAACGGCCGACGGTTGGCTTGCGGAGTACTGGCCACAAACTTGCCATCGATGCTCGTCCCCGGTCCAATCGCAATCTGGTTAACGTTGTACGCGGGCCCGTTGCCGGCAAACACGTGCGTGCCCTTGCTGGCGACATAGGCGACTTCCACCGACATTGTGTTGGTCAGTTGATGTTGGACCGTGGCATTCCACGCGTCCAGCGTCGGTAGACGTTGGAAAGTCGGACGGATCTT
>QIAR01000312.1 GCA_003225595.1 Acidobacteriota bacterium
TCTCCGGGAAGAAGTGGGACGCGGCCCGCGCTGTATTCGAACGCCTGAAGTCGAGCAGCAACCCGCAAATTGCGACAGCGGCGCGCCGACGAATGGACGACATGGAGGCCCTCAAGAAGTATGGGGTTCAGCCTCAGCGGCCGGTGGAGGCGCTGAACGAGCCACCGCCGATCTCAAAAGAGACATCTGTGGCCAAACCGAAATCCGTGGCCAAGCCGGAACCCGCAGCCAAAGAGGAACCTGCGGATTTGGAGGCAACGCAGCAAGCCGCTCAGAAAACAAAGCCGACGGAGCCCGCGCCTGCAACGGGTCCCATCCAATTTGTGAAAGGTAAGTTGGTGAGCGTGGACTGCTCTCAAGCGCCGTCTGCTATGTTGACCATTGCCGCGGGTGCGAAAACCCTTCATCTTCATACGCGGGACTACAAATCATTGACCGTGGTCGGCGCAGATGCGTTCTCGTGTGAGTGGGGGAACCGTTCGGTTTCGGTGAATTACCGCGCAGCCGGGAAGTCGGACGGGGATCTGGTGTCGGTGGAGGTGCATTGATATGTCCTGGCTGGAGATCAACGACTACACGGCAAACGGGTGGGCCAATGGCACCGACGTCCCGTCCCGCTCGCGGCATTACTGCGCCGAACTGGAAAAGGGACAAATCCTCTTCTTCGGCCAGCCTCCATTTATCTTGCCTGAGAACGACCGCAGTTTCCTGGTCAGCCAGAAGCCGAGCGATTCCCGGTTGCACAAAAACATCTCGTACCGTCCGGGCAAAGACGTGCTGCGTGGTTTTGCCGACGGCGAAGAGAATCAGCAGCGCGTCCACCGCATCATGCGCGACTATTCGGCGGAGGTCACGCAATTCGTGTCGAACCTGCTGGCGCCATACTCCGGGCAGCTGGCCATGGATTTCGCCAGCTTCCGCCCGCTGGAGGAAGAAGGCCGTGACCTCCCGCTGCACAAGAAAAACGACCTGCTCCATGTAGACGCTTTCCCCAGCCGACCGACACGTGGCGGCCGCATCTTGCGCGTATTCACGAACGTGAATCCGAGTAAGGGCCGGGTGTGGTTCGTTACCGACCGCTTCCCCGCGCTAGCAAGGCAGTACGCAGCTGATGCCGGGCTAGAGGAAGTCATCGACGTCGGACTCGGAGGGCACGTAACCCACGTGCTACATGCGATCGGACTGCCAGTCGCGCATCGCTCTCCCTATGACAAGTTCATGCTGCGCTTCCACGACTTTCTAAAAGAGAACACTGTGTTCCAGAGCGGCTGCTCAAAGGAGCGGCTGGAGTTTCCGCCGCTGGCGACCTGGCTGGTATTCACTGATGGCGTGCCCCACGCTGCGCTATCCGGTCAGTTCGCGATGGAGCAAACCTTCATTGTTCCCGTCCAGGCACTGGTCGCGCCCGAGCACGCACCCATCCGAGTACTGGAAGATATTTGCGGGAAGAAGCTGGCCTAGTGGCTGAGGGGCGACCTGGGCGAAGAGATTGGAATGTGTTCCACGTGGAACATTAGCCAAAGTGTTCCACGTGGAACATATTGTACTAGCGTTTATGTAGTATCAAACGGGTATGTACAATAGCGTATCCTTGGGAGAATAAAGGGTTTTGAGTCTACCAGCTTAGCGAATGCCGGTGTCGATATCCATATCGACTACCTGGTGAAGCATCCAGGCGAGGCAGATTTTCGCTGCCCCGCCTGGAAAAGCTAAACCCTATTGCAGTTGCAGGCGCCAGGCACCGCGGCCATGCGTGGCGGCGTAGAGGATCCTAGCGGTCGAGTCGATCGTCAGCCCGTAGGTCGCGACCTGCGGCAGGCCACCTCCAGCCGGAGCCCACGTGCTCCCGCCCGACGGCAGCATGTCCACGCCAAAATCGGTCGAGACGAAGAGATCGCCCGTTTTCGAGTCGAGGGCGACGCCGGTGATTGGTTGGTCGTCGAGGTCATGGTCGATATTCGTCCAGGTCGCCATGTGGCCGGTTGGGTCGAAATGCACGTCGAACACGTGCCCCGTCGCCGTGCCCGACGCCGTGGCGTATGCGTTGTAGCCCGAGAACGAGATGAACGCATGGTTCGGGTCCGACGGGTCGACGGCGATCCCGCTCACGAAGCGAGTCGGCGTCGACGACGAGTCGATGCGGTAGAAGATCACCGCACCGCTCGCTTTATCGGCATTCGAGGAGATGAAGACGCGTCCGCGCCTCAGCCCCACCCAAAGCGTACCGGTGTCGCTCGGCGCCCGCACCGTTGCGACGATGAACTGGCCGGGCGCTTTGTCGGTCCCGAAGGCGTGGTCGGTGGACAGGTTCGGCCCGATCGTCACCCAGTCACCACATAAGACCGTGAAGTCGCCGGTGAACTCGTTACAGTGTTGGTCGAGAAAGGCTTGGTTACCACCGTTGTCCTGCGTCCGCCAGACGTGCTGGAGCCCAGTGAATATCGTCCCCGAGACCGTTGGGTCGTGGATAATCGGGATGTAGAACGAGCGAGGTTCGCTAGCTCCCGCCCCCACGAAGAACGTGTCGGAGATCCAGTCCCACCCCAACTCGGCGGTGCCGTGAAAGTTCACGTCGATCTGTGCATCGAAGAAGGTGTGGAACCGGTTGTTCGCGATGACCGGGTCGATGCCGGACTGGCCGCCGTCGCCGAAGATAGTCACGAACCAGCTGCCGGAGCTGAAGGCCTGCGTGCCGTTGTCCTGCGTCCCACCCATGATGTCATTGACCGGGTTGTTCACGTTGACCGAGAGGCTCTGGAACTGGAGCGTGTCGAGTCCGTTGTTGAGCGTTGAGATGGAGGTCGGGATCTTCGACAGCCACATCTGGCAGTCGGTCACGTCGGCGCCCGTCAGGCCGCGGGAGCTGCACTGGCTGGAGGCGTTCGTGAACGATCCGTTGAGCCTCCAGAGACCCCCGTCGTTCGCGATAAAGACGACGTTCGGGTTGAATGGCGTCGCCGCGATCCCGTGCTGGTCGGGATGGAGGCTCAGGTTGTGCTGGGCATCGATCGTCATGTCCGTGAAGTCCACGCCGGCATCCTGCGAGCGCTGGACCGCACGGCCGTTCGACGGCCGGTTGGCAGTGAAGATCTCGCCGTACTGCATCGCGCCGCCGATGTAGACGATGTCCGGCGAGCCGGGCGGCGAGTACACCGGCATGTCGTACGTACACTGTCCGGTGCAGTAGTTATAGGAGGAAAAGCCAGGCGTGCCCTTGGTCGAGTTGGAGAGCTTCGTCCAGCCGCCGTTGTTCCCACCAAGCAGCGTCGCGGCCGTCACGTTGGCGTTGTCAACCCGGTAGAAGTCCGCCGGCGCGCTGCTGGAGTCGCCGACGTAGATGCGTAGGTTCCCCCGATTCGGTCCCCGCGAGATCGGCGCCAGCGAGAACTCAGTCCGCGAGAAGGACGACTGCGCCAGAGTGCCGCCGCCCGCCGACTTGAAGATCTGGTTGAAGCTGCTGTTTCCGTCGAGCGTCACCGACCGACGGTAGACGCCGTAGTCGAAGAACGAGGCGTAGACCTGCGTCTCGCTCCCCGGGCGGTAGAGCTCGATGTGCGAGCAGCCACCGCGGAAGAAGTCGCTGCCGGTGGCGCTAGCCGGGTTGACTGTGTCCTGCGCGAGGATCAGCGCCGACGAGAACGTCGTCCCGCCGTCCGTGGACTCGTAGAGGCCGACCTTCGCACTTCCCGGTGGCGTGAAGCGGCCGCCGTTGACCGAGGACGATCCGTGTCGCGCCACGTCGGTGCCGATGAAGATATGATTGGCATTGGCTGGATCGATCGCAATCGCGCCTATCGAGCGACCCGTCGCGAGGGGACAAGAGCCACTTCCCGACGCACACGGAGCCGTCGAGGCCGTGCTCCCCGCCACGAGCGTCCAAGACGTGCCGCCGTTGGTCGACTTGTAGAGACCGACGCCGGCCTCGGAGTCACCCGAGCCGTTCGGCTCCCCGGTTCCCACGTAGAGCGTGTTCCCCGTCGCGTCGTTTGGGTCGAAGACGAGCGAACCGATGGCGTTCGAAGGAATGCCATTGTTCACCGGACTCCAGCTCGGAGTCGACGCGAGAGCATTGCTCGTTTTCCACACGCCGCCACCCGCTGCTCCGATAAAGACGGCACAACTGCTCGAACTGCAGGTCGGAGCGACTGCGATCGCGGTCGTGCGGCCGCCGAAGACGGTAGCCGAGGTGCCTGCGGTCGACTCGTTGACGACGATGGCGTCAGCTGGGACGCCGCTCGGGCCGAGATTCTGCCAGTTCGCTGGCGTGGCAGCCGGCAGATTCGCGATCGCTTTGGCCGCGTTCGCCGCGGCGAGCTGCTGGGCAGCCCCGATCCACTTCTTCGGGTAGGCCCGGTTGTCGTAGTCTTCCTGGGCACGACCATTATGGATACGGATCGATTCCGGCTCGCCACTCTGACTCAGTTTGCCAAGCGAGGTTTCGAACAAGTCTCGATGGAGCGCCCTGAAGTGGCTGACAGATGGTTTTGCGTGGCTAGTGGATGTTTTTACCGCGACGAAGGCCATTGCCGCCGCCGCAATGAAGAGCGCGCCCGCGATGGCGATGCGCGGTCTGCGTATCGAGGTTGTTCTGGATTTCATATTGCCTCCTCTGATGTGCGGGCTGGGAGCCGAGGGGCCCGTTCAGTCGAACCACTGCGAAGTGGCAAAAAGTGGATGCGGTGCGGCTGAGCAGGAGAAGTCTATTCTCAAAACGGCTGGTGTCAAGTCAAATTATTGCGGTTAGGACGCTGAATGCCTTGTCAGACGGCACTTTCGCGGCCATGCGCATCACAGCCTGTACGGTAACGATGGCACAATCGTGCCCGTGTGTACGCACAGGGCTTCTACGGCCCGAACAATTTCTGTTAGAAGTTCTAAGGCTAGTTTTCCTTAAAGCGCGGCTGAGATCCGCGCTCCGCTACCGGGATATTGCAAGCGGCTCAGTTGAGTAACTAAGCCTCTCAATTGTTGATACCTTTCAACAATGCCCAAGGGAGCAAGGGGGGTGCCAGGAAGAGCTATTCCGATATATAACTTCAAGACGGTATGAAGGGCATATAAACGCAGGCGAAGAGCACTGTTGACCAGTTGTTGCCCGGCAGCCGCAATGTTCGGATCGGCGTTTGCGCGCGCAGCTTCGCCCAAGTGGAGCAGGATGGTTGCATTCTGTGCCGCACATCTAATGTACTCTATGGCCGCCCGAAGTCGTTCGCGCTGGATCGCCCGGAATTCACCTGGTGACAGGTTGTCGTGCAAGAACTCTTCCTCTTTAGGATCAACAAGATTTCGGAAGGCTTCAAGGTCGACGGTTCGGAGACGT
>QIAR01000332.1 GCA_003225595.1 Acidobacteriota bacterium
CAACAACGCAATTTCCGTGAAGGGGCAGGGCGACCTGCTGGTCTATCGTGCACGGTGTTGCAACCCCATACGCGGCGAAACCATCGTCGGATACGTGACGCGCGGCAAAGGGGTGGCAGTGCACGCGGTAAATTGTCCGAATGTGACTAACCGGCTGTACGAACCCGACCGGCGAATTGATGTGCAGTGGGGCCGCGACAAGGAGGATGTGTCGGATAACGCTTACCCCGTAAAACTCACGCTCTTCTGCGACGATCGCGCCGGCATGCTGAAGCAGATTACGGCAGTAATCAGTGACACCGACACGAATATCCGCAACATAGAAGCGCACACCGCCAACGGCCAGGCCAATATCGACGTGGTGCTCGACGTCGCCGATTTGAAGCACCTGCAGAACATCATCAATGGAGTGCGTAAGATTCCCGGCGTGCACGATGTGCAGAGACTGCAGAAGATCTGAAAACAGTTGTTAGTTCTCGGTTCTCAGTTCTCAGTTAGACCCAAAAACTAAATGCTGCGGACGCAGCACATGATGAGTTCCCGCTTCAGTTACTTGAGATTTTTCTGTGTCATTTGTGTCCAGTGGTAAAGATTTTCTCTTTACCGAGAACCGAGAACGTGGGACCGAGAACTGCTCTTGGGGGCTTAATGAAAGAAGTGATCACCACCAAAGACGCTCCAAAGGCGATTGGACCGTATTCGCAGGCTACTAAGGCGAATGGGTTCGTGTTTGTTTCGGGGCAAGTGGCGATTGATCCGGCCAACCAACAAGTCATTAACGGTGACATTGCGGAACAGACTGAGCGCGTACTGGAGAACCTATCTGCAATCCTGAAGGCAGCCGGAAGCGGGCTGGAGAAGGTTGTCCGCTCGACTGTCTTCCTGAAAGACATGGGGGACTTCATTGCTATGAACGAAGTCTACGGGAAATATTTCAGTTCAGCGCCACCTGCGCGATCTACTGTCGAGGTGGCGCGGCTCCCAAAAGATGTGCTAGTTGAGATTGACGTGATCGCGTTGGGGTAGGGATGAACACCGCCGAGTACGCGAAGAACGCGGAGAAACCCTGAAACAGCCGATTGGCTTACACTTGTCAGAATGCAGTCCGGGGAGCCGAGATTTCCCCACAATAAGGAACATTTGCATAAAAGTTCGGCGCACTCGGCGTTCTCTGTGTTGAATTTTCTTAAAGGAGCAGAAATGATGAAATACACGCTTCTAGTCGCAATCGTCGCGCTGGCAGCCATGCCCGTGTTGGCGCAAAGCAAGACCACAAAGAAGGCCTCGTCAGCCGCACATCCGAATACCACCGCGCCGACGAAAGTCACAGGCGAGCCGAAGAAGACGCCTTCAGGACTCGAATACTGGGACATTAAGGTGGGCACAGGACCGACCGCCGAAAAAGGACATATGGTCACCGTCAACTACACCGGCTGGCTGACCAATGGCAAGAAGTTCGACAGCTCTGTGGATGCGGGCAAGCCGTTTGACTTCACCCTGGGTGCGGGTGCCGTGATCAAGGGGTGGGATGAAGGTGTGGCGGGAATGAAAGTCGGGGGCAAGCGGCAGTTGCGGATTCCGCCGCAACTTGCGTATGGAGAGCGCGGCTATCCGGGTGCGATCCCACCAAACTCGACCCTGATCTTCGATGTGGAGCTGCTGGGAGTGAAGTAATATTGATCACAAAGGCACAGAGTCGCGGGGGAACTTCTCCATTGCAGATTGGAAATTTTAGATTTCAGATTCGGTCCGGAGTCGGAAACGCAGCGCCGATTAATCTGCAATCTTAAATCTGCAATCCGAAATTTTCTGTGCCTCTTTGTCATTCGTGGTTAGAGTCGCTATGCCTTGACGACTTTGCCGCTGCGCAAGCAGGAGGTGCATACGCGCAGACGCTTGGTGGCGCCCTTCACCTTGGCACGGACCGGACGCAGGTTGACATTCCAGCGCCGCTTGCTCACGTTGTGGGCGTGGCTGATGGTGTTACCGAATTGCGGCCCTTTGCCGCATATATCACAAACCTGTGCCATGCGTGCTCCAGAGGATCTCAGAACGTGGGGACGAAATATGGATTCTACTGGATAGAGGCGGGTTTGGCTAACTCGCCGGCCAAAATCGGCTCCTCGCATCTAATTGGTCTTGGTCCGGGCCTCCTTCCCGGAGACGTGGACATCTCTAGTCCAGGTGTATTCAAGGTCGCGGGCGACAACAGCGGCGGTTTCGGCTCCCCAGAAACGCTCCACCACCCATAGCGCAAGATCCAGCGAAGATGTGACACCGCCGCAGGTGAGAATGTCCCCGTCATCGACCACACGCGCCGCGATCACGTGCGCCGTGGTTGCACGCAAGTTGTCGAGCGCGGCGTGGTGAGTCGTTGCCGGACGGCCGTCGAGCAGTCCGGTTGCAGAAACAGCCATGGTGCCGGTGCAGACGCCGGCCACAATAGCGCCGCCCTTCTTAAGCGCAGCGATTCTGCGCGGAAGCTCGCCGCGTTCAATCTCGGCACGCACACCGGCAGGCGCACGGTTGACAAAGCCTCCACCGGGTACGACCAGCAAGTCGACCCGGTCTTCCAACACGCCGTCGGGATGCACGCACAGGCCATGTGCGGCGGTGACCTTTGTCTGAGGCTCCAGAGTGCTGAGCGCAACATCGATGTCAGTTCTCAACTTGGCCGCTCGGCGGAACACCTCAAGAGGACCTACAAAATCAAGCTCGTCAGCCCCATCGTAAGTGAGAATTCGAATTTTCATCCGTAGCTCCTCCTCTTGACGATTATGGCGGATTGTCCGAATTGTTCAGAGACTCCGACAAGTATCTTGATTCGCCCGGACCGCCTTTGGTTCCGATTCCTTGTGACGTGCCTGTCCGTCGCCGATTGCTCGGCTGTGCGATACTGAATTTATGGCCCCCTCCGCAGATCCCAAGTCGGTTAAAGTGAATCTGACTGCCGGCACGGGTGTGGAAATAGACTGGAAGGACGGTCACCAGTCGAGCTACAGTTTTATCCTTCTGCGGGATGCCTGCCCTTGCGCCATGTGCGACGATGAGCGCAGCAAGACGGGACGGAGGCCCGGTGACCCGCCCAAGTTGGCGCCCGGAGCGTTGCCTATGTTCAAGCCCGCAGCCAAGCCAAAATCGGCGGAGCCGGTTGGCAAGTACGCCATCAAATTTGTTTGGAACGATGGGCACGAACTGGGTATTTACTCCTGGCAGTTTCTGCGTGATGTGTGTCCGTGCACGGAGTGCAAGGCCGCGCGGGCCGCTGAGGCGAAGACAGGATGAAATTTTCAATTGACAATTAATAGCCGATCGAATCGGAGACCGGTTTTCAATCGCAAATTGGCAATCGAATTAGGCAATCGCTCCCATTAAGAGGCGGTAGATCCTTTGTCATTTCTCGACCAACTCAACCCCCAACAGCGTGAAGCGGTGGAGACCGCCGAAGGACCGTTGCTCATTCTCGCCGGTGCCGGCAGCGGGAAGACGCGTGTCATCACCTTCCGCATCGCCCATCTGATCGAGAACCTCGGCGTCATGCCGGAGTCCATCCTCGCGATGACGTTCACCAACAAGGCGGCGTCGGAAATGGTTGAGCGCGTGGACAAGCTGGTGGGCGGCCTCTCGATCGCCAAGCCGGTCATCTCCACTTTTCATTCTTTCTGCGTTCGTGTGCTGCGGAGGGATATCGAAAAGTTGCGCATTCCGGCGGCAACTCCCGGAGGTCAGCCCATCGGGTTCCGCAAAGATTTTGTCATCTACGACGAAAACGATCAGCAGCAACTAATCAAGTCTGTCATGCGGCGGCTGGGATTGGACGACAAGCAACTCACACCCCGCGCCGTGCTCGCTCACATTTCCTGGGCGAAAAACCACATGCTCGATCCACAGGAAATTTATCTGCAATCGGGCGATCCCAAGACGGAGCGCGTGGCCCACATCTACCAGGCGTATCGCAAGGAGCTTCGGAAAGCGAACTCACTCGACTTCGACGACCTGTTGCTCGAGACCGTCCGACTGCTGAAGAGCGTGCCCGAAGTTCGTGAGTACTACAACCGGCGCTTCCACTACATCTTGGTAGACGAATATCAGGACACCAACCGTCCGCAGTACGAACTGATGCGGATGTTGGCCGGCACGCGGCACAACGTGTGCGCGGTAGGCGACGAGGATCAGTCGATTTACTCCTGGCGCGGGGCAGACATCCGCAATATTCTCGAGTTTGAAAAAGATTTTCCTGAGGCCAAGATCATCCGCCTGGAGCAGAACTACCGCTCGACGCAGAACATTTTGCAGGCAGCATCGTCGGTGGTGGCCAATAACGTCAAGCGCAAGGGCAAGAGCCTGTGGACCTCGCGCCAGGGCGGCTCGAACATCGGCTACTACGAGGCGCCCGACGGCGAGAACGAGGCTCTGTTCGTGGCGGACTGGGTTGCCCGTTATCTGCATGAAGCCGCGGAGCAGGGAGAAAGCGCGCGGGCGGCGGTGCTTTATCGCATCAACTCGCAATCGCGGCTGTTTGAAGAGGCGATGCGCCGCTATCAACTGAAGTACCACGTCGTCGGAGGCTTCTCCTTCTACGAGCGGGCCGAGATCAAGGACATGATCTCGTACCTGAAAGTCATTCATAACCCGGACGACTCGATTTCGCTGCTGCGCGTCATCAACACACCCACCCGCGGCATCGGCAAAACCACACTTGAGACACTCGAGCGCGTGGCCCTGGAGACTGGGCTGTCACTGTGGGGAGCAATTGGCGAGGTACTAAAGCGGAAACTTCTTCCGCAACGAGCGTTGGCCGCGCTGAAAGCATTCAAAGATCTGATTGAAGATGCTCGAGCCATGCTCGCGGGAACGTACGTGGAGCGGCTGGAGCAGACCGCGCACGAGGAAGAGCCAACCGAGGCTCCAGCGGCAATCCCTGTCCCGGAGGACGAGGAGGCTACGGAGTTCGATCCTATGGCGCTCGACTTTGGGGCGGTGGAGGAAGCTACAGAGACCGGACGCTCGCACGACAGCTGGCAAGATACCGGCGTTACAAACGTCAAGCCGACAGAAGACGGGAGTGAGCCGTCTAAAGAGCAGAATACAGAAGCAGGGTTTCCACACTCGAATGATGCCGAAGGCTTTCCAACTCCACGTGTCAGCACCGCGGAAATCCTCAAATTTCTTATCGACCGCACCGGCTACATCAAGCAGCTTGAGGAAGAAGACACGCCCGAGGCGTACTCCCGTATTGAGAACCTACGGGAACTGGTGAATGCCGCCATGGACTCGCGTGATCGGGGCGAAGCTCTCGACGAGTTCCTGGACCATGCAGCGCTGGTGAGCGATGCCGATGCCTACGATGAGCGTGCGCAGATCACGCTGATGACGCTGCACGCCGCCAAAGGACTGGAGTTCCCGCTGGTTTTCCTCTGCGGGTTGGAAGAGGGTCTTTTCCCGCACTCGCGCACCATGCTGCAGCCAGATGATATCGAAGAAGAGCGGCGCTTGTGCTATGTGGGCATGACTCGGGCGATGAACACGCTGGTCCTGACGCGTGCTGTATATCGTCGGCGCTATGGGACGGATTTGCCAGAGGCCAGTGTGCCTTCGAGGTTCTTAGATGAGGTTCCGGCGGAATTGCTCGAGGATGTGGGATCGCCACGAAGGACAA
>QIAR01000333.1 GCA_003225595.1 Acidobacteriota bacterium
AGACCGCAACCATGGAATCCAGACGGGAGATTCTAATCGGCCTATCCATTTCGCTTACCGGCAGGTTTTCTGCCCAGGGACGGCAGGCGTTCGACGGACTGCGGCTTTGGCAGTTCTATGTGAACGGCAGAGATGGGATCACGATCGGGCAGATTGCTGCCCGGCCAGTCCGACTGGTTTTCTACGACGATCAGAGCCGCGCCAGCCTGGCGTGGGAAAACGCGCTACGCTTACTGCGCCAGGACCGCGTTGACGCGCTCTTCGGACCCTACTCCAGCGGCCTGACCATGACCGTCGCCGAGGTTGCCCACGAACAGAGGAAAGTTCTGTGGAACCACGGCGCGTCCTCGGATGAAATCCTCGATCGCGGCTGGCAGCACTTGGTCAGCACACCCACGCCCGCGAGCGACTATCTTAGTTCATACCTTGGAGCTGGATGGCGCGGCGGATTTACCGGCGGTTTGTGTACGGCTTAAGCCGGATCGGGAAGATGCAGGTTTTCACTTCGAGCGGAGCAGGAACGTGGGGACCGCCGCTGCGGCTGGGATCGAATCCTGAAATTGTAGTGCTTGAGTTCGAGTAAAGTTTACTAGCTCTCGACTGCCAAGAAAACCAAGAAACAAACTTGTAAATCGCCATGATCCGCCGACATTGGTGAAGCAGGAATATGAAAAAAGTCCTGTATTGTGGCTCCCTTTTGGCACAGGGGCCTGGGCGCCGATTCTCTTCCGGAGCTCGCTTTGTGTGCCGAAATACCGCACGATTAGATCGCCGGCCGTGCTGCCCGGCTCCATAGGGTGGAGCACGGCGACTACCTCGTATGCCTTCCAACCGCTTTTTGCCTCCGCGACACACCCTTTTGCCCAAGTTTCCAAGTCTTGGACTGCAACTCCGGGATGTCTCGCTCCAGGCAGACGTTGGCCGGTAGCCGGATCGCGGACTTCACGCTTAAGTTGATTTGGGCGCCGGAGCAGCCTACCATGTGCCCCACAAGAAAGCTGCCTCGCTATGCAACCTTCCGTCAAATCAAAGGGCCCCGCTGACGCCTTCGGCAGGCCTCTTCTCAACCTGCGGATTTCGGTTACCGACCGTTGCAACCTGCGCTGTCGCTATTGCATGCCTGAGGAAGAGTACGGCTGGCTACCGCGCGAAGAATTGCTGAGCTTCGAAGAGATCAGCGAGCTGGCCGGCATCTTCACCGAAGTCGGCATCGAGAAGGTGCGCTTGACCGGCGGTGAGCCGCTTCTGCGCAAAGACCTTCCCGTGCTGGTTCGGATGCTGGCGCAGAACCCGCGAATCAGGGACCTAGCTTTGACCACCAACGGCGTCTTGCTGGCCGGGCAAGCGCAGGCGCTCTGGGACGCCGGCCTGCACCGCCTGACGGTCAGCCTGGATACGCTCCGCCCGGACCGCTTCCTTGTGTTAACTCGAAGGGACGCCCACGCGCCGGTGCTCCGCGGGATCGAGGCCGCCCGGCAGGCAGGCTTCCGGGCGCTGAAGATAGACGCCGTCGTGGTGCGCGGCGCCAACGAAGATGAACTCGCTGACCTGATCGAGTTCGGAAAGCGGGCCGGTGCCGAAGTGCGCTTCATCGAATACATGGATGTTGGTGGGGCGACGCAGTGGTCCAGGAGCAAGGTGGTTTCGCGGGCGGAGATGCTGGACGCGCTGAGCCGGCGCTACGGCCGGATCGAGCCGGTGGTGGAGGATTGTTCCGCACCCGCGGAGCGGTTCCTCTTGGCGGACGGGACCGTCTTCGGCATCATCGCCTCCACAACCACACCGTTCTGCCGCCGCTGCGACCGGAGTCGCCTGACCGCAGACGGGATCTGGTACCTGTGCCTTTATGCTCAGAAAGGAACGGATCTGAGGAAATCTCTCCGCAGCGGCGCCACCCGGGACGAGATCAAGTCCCTCATCGTGAGCCAGTGGACGAAGCGAACCGATCGCGGCGCAGAAGAACGCAAGGATCTGCCGTCGCGAGGGGTGTTGGTCGGAATCCAACAGCTCCGGCAGGACCCCCACTTGGAAATGCACACGCGGGGAGGTTAGGCGCGACCCTGCTGCGCGCAACGGCCCACCGTAGCCCTTCTGCGCGTGTTTTAGCGGCAGCCCAATCTGCTGGGCATAGAGCATTCTTTAGAAATCTGTGTAACCGCCGTGAACGACCTGTGTCAAATAACACCGATCCGAAACGCGAGCACGATTATGAAATTGTTCTCAAGCCGCCCGAAGTGGCCTCCTTTTCACCCGAGAATAAACACACTCGTAGATGGCGCATGGCTCTGGGAAAAAGGTCTGTGTCCTGAAAGGGCAAAAGATTTCAGGACGGCAAAGGCATGAAGGCTGAGCGGCAAGTATAGGCATGGGACGACCGCATTTCAATCCGGGTACATAACCGGCCGCATCCTGATACTATGGGGACAATTTTCCACCTGGAAGGAGTACACATTGGGCTGTAACACACCTCAAATGCCGCCTGAACCGGAGAGGCCAGGGCAGCGCAAGGTCTTCTGCGTGAAGTTCCAGAGGGAAATGCCGGGACTGGACGAGCCGCCGTTCGACACGGAACTGGGCCGGCGGATTTATGAAAACGTCTCTGAGGAAGCCTGGAAGATGTGGGGCGAGCATGGCAAGATGATCTTGAACGAATACCGGCTGAATCCCGCCAACCGGCAGGACCAGGAGATCCTGGTCAAGCACCTGGAAGATTTCTTCTTCGGCCAGGGCGCCGCGCTCCCACCGGGATACGTCCCCCCGCGCAGCAAGGACTAATTTCAGGTTTCTATGCCCGATCTGAAGGTGCTGCTGATCTCGACTTACGAACTGGGCCGGCAACCGTTTGGGCTGGCCTCGCCCGCGGCGTGGCTACGCGCTGACGGCTTCTATACCACTTCGCTGGACCTCTCGCGACAGTCGCTGGACGAAGAGGCGGTACGCACCGCCAGCCTGATCGCCTTTTATCTGCCCATGCACACCGCCACGCGGATCGCAGTGCGCGCGCTGGAGAGGGTCCGGAAACTCAACCCCTCCGCCCACCTGTGCGGATTTGGACTGTACGCCCCGGTCAATGCCGGCCTGCTGCGTCGTTTGGGCGTCGGCACGATCCTGGGGGGAGAGTTTGAGCAGGGGCTGTTGAGCCTGGTCCGCCGCCTGGAGGCCGGCGCGCCCGGTCCTGGGCTGCCGCAGGTTGAGCCTGAGATCTCGCTCGCTCGTCAGAATTTCCTGGTGCCCTATCGCGACGACCTGCCGCCGCTGGAAAAGTACGCACATCTCACCCTGCCCGACGACAGCACCCGCGTCGTGGGCTACACCGAGGCCAGCCGGGGCTGCAAGCACCTGTGCCGTCACTGTCCCATCGTGCCGGTGTACAACGGCACGTTTCGCATCGTCCAGCGCGAGGTGGTGCGGGAAGATATCCGCCGCCAGGTCGCGGCTGGCGCGCAACACATCACCTTCGGCGATCCCGACTTCTTCAACGGGGTCGGTCACTCGATGCAGATCGTGGAAGCGCTCCACCGCGAGCATCCCGGCCTCTCTTACGACGTGACCATTAAGGTGGAGCACCTGCTGAAGCACGCCGGGCGCCTCCCGGCGCTGCGTGAGACGGGATGCGCGTTCGTGACCACGGCGGTGGAGTCGGTGGATGACCAGGTGCTGCGCATCCTAGACAAGGGCCACACGCGCGCCGACTTTATCCGTCTCGCCGGGCTGATGCGCGGGCTCGGACTTTTCCTAGTGCCCACCTTCGTGCCTTTCACGCCCTGGACTACGCTGGAGGGCTACGAAGACCTGCTGGCCACCCTGATACGGCTGGGGCTGATGGAACACGTCCCGCCGGTGCAGCTCACCATCCGCCTGCTGATTCCCGCCGGGTCGCGCCTGCTGGAAGTTCTGCCACTGCACAACGCCGCGATCGGTCCCTTGCAGCAGGAGGCGCTGAGCTATCCGTGGGCAAACTCGGACCGCAGGGTTGACCGGCTCCAGTGCGACCTTGAAGCCGTGGTGCAGCGCGAGGCCAAGGCCGGCGCGTCGCGCACCGTGATCTTCGGGGAAGCCTGGAAACTGCTGCAGCGCGCCATGAACGAAGACGGGGACGAAGCGCCGGCGCCCCTTCCGCTCGTCCCACCCGGACCGTTGCGGGCCACCATCCCCTACCTGACCGAACCTTGGTACTGTTGATCCGAACCCACCAGCGGGCAGTTGGCCTGCTTCTAGTCCCCCGGGAGAACACCGGATGGCCAGGACCAGGAGATCATCGTGCAGCAGATGGAGCAGTTCTTCTTTGGTGAGGGCGCAGCGCTTCCGCCCAACTTCGTACCCCAAAAGAGCAAGAGTTAACCTAAGCTCGGCCAGGTACATGATCAGGGGATAAAGTCCCTAGTTCCTCAGGATCAATGCAGGGCTAAAGCCCTGTTCCGCCCACAAAAATGAGGTCTCCGTTACGCCCTACACCACTGGAAGGCTGGACGAGATTACGAAGCGCAGCTTGCGGTGAGCTTCCCGGAGAGCACTGTCGACGTATTGCGGCGAGTCGCCACGCGCGAATATAAACCCCAGATAACTTGATCCTTCCGGCAGTGGCACCAGTTTCTGCCGCAGCTTGGCGGTGATCTCGATTGCTTCGATTCCCGGCACCTGCGCGGCTTGCTCCAACTGCTCAACTCCTTTGTAGATCCCTTCCTGCGGGATGGGAATCATCATTACGCCGGAGCTGGCCTCCTCGCGTCCTAAGTGCGTGACCGGCTCATCGAGCGCGTGCCGAATAATCAATTCCTCCAGCGAGATTCCGTTCCCGAAGCGCAGACTTCGCGCACAGAGCCCACCTATCGGACGCGCCGCGATCTCCAGGATCCAGTTGCACTTGCCTTTCACCCGCAACTCGGCGTGGAGCGGGCCATGAAACAGGCCGAGCGCGTCGACCGCCCGTTGCAGCGTCCGAGCGACTTCGGCCTGTATGGAAGGTTCCAGTCGCGACGGAGTGACGTAGATTGTCTCTTCGAAAAATGGCCCGACCAGCGGGTCCGGCTTATCGAAAATCGCCAGCACTTTCAACTTGCCTCGGTCGGCCAGGCCTTCGACCGCGATCTCCAGCCCGTCGATGTAGTTCTCCACTTGAATGAACTCGCTCGTCTCCTCACGCAAAACACCGACCTCCGGGCTGCGCAAAAGCTTCTGAATACGTTCGAACGCCTGCACAAATTCCTCGGGGGTATCGGCGCGAATCACACCACGGCTGCCGGAGAGCGCCAGTGGTTTGAGCACGCAGGGAAAGG
>QIAR01000334.1 GCA_003225595.1 Acidobacteriota bacterium
CGCAACATCACGTCGCTATGTTCCAAGTGCTTGGCGATCTTGCGCATCTCCAAATAAATCTCATTGCAGACCGAAGTCACCGATTTTACAAAGCCGGTCCCGGTGCAGTATGGGCATGGCGCACCGATGGTACGTTCGAGCGATTGCTTCACGCGCTTACGCGTGATTGCCACCAGGCCGAAATCGTTAAACTGCAGAACTTTCGATGGCGCGCGATCATGCCTCAGCGCTTCTTCGAGGGCTTGCATTACTTTCTGCCGGTTGCGGCGCTCGTCCATATCGATGAAATCGATGACGATGATGCCACCCAGGTCGCGTAGCCGGATCTGCCGCACGATTTCCTTGATGGCATCGACGTTGGTCTTCACGATGGTGTCTTCGAGGCGTGCAGTCTTGCCGACGTACTTGCCGGTGTTGACATCAATCGCGACTAGCGCCTCGGTCTGATTGATCACGATGTAACCGCCGCTCTTCAGCCAGACTTTGGACTTCAGCGCCTTGTTGATTTCTTCCGTGAGGCCGAACTGTTCGAACAACGGAGTTTCCTTGGTGTACAGCTTGACCCGCTTGAGCAGTGCCGGCTGGAAGCGATTGGCGAACCGCAGAATGCGCTCGTACTCTTGCTCGTTATCCACCCAGATGGCGGAGAAATCCGAGGTCACCTGGTCTCGCAACACGCGCTCCACTACGTTCAGGTCGTGATAGATCAGCGCCGGGGACTTGCCGTTTTCCGCGCGGCTCTTGATTTCACTCCAGAGGTTCTTAAGGAAGCGGATGTCGGCGCGCAGCTCTTCTTCGGTGGCGCCTTGCGCCGCAGTGCGCACGATGAAACCGCCGTGACCGTTTTCGCGCTCGCCGAGCACAAGCCGCTTCAAGCGCTGGCGCTCGTCTTCGGAGGAAATCTTGCGCGACACACCGGTGTGATTCACCGTCGGCATGTAAACCAGAAAACGGCCGGGCAGCGCGATGTGACTGGTAATGCGCGCACCCTTTTTGCCGATCGGTTCCTTGGCGATCTGCACCAGGATTTCCTGGCCTTCTTTGAGCAGATCAGTGATCAGCGGTGTCGGCTGGACCTCATTGCGGCGGAAGCGGCGTCCACCGCGGCGGCCACGCTGGCGACGGGGATCGAATGCCGGCCGCTGCTGTGCCCGCTGGGTGTAGCCCGCAGTACCTGCTGGCGCCCGTACCTCAGCGTGAGCTTCCAAACTCGCGTTGCCGCCCGCTTCGGCGTCCAACAAAGCTTCGGCTTCGGCCTGCGCTTCTTCGAGTTCCAACTCTTCGGCATTTTCGTTCTCGCCATTTGCTTCCTCAGCTTCTTCGTCACCGCCAGATGTGTCGACTGGGGTCACCTGCTCGGGTTGCTCGCCGGTTGCCGAAACCTGACGAGCTACCGGCTGGTGGTAGTCTTCTGCGGCGCGGGTCTCCTCCTCGAGTTCTTCAAATGTCGCGTCTTCCTGGAGATCTTCTACATAGGAGGCGAGGTCCGCCTCCTCCTCTTCGATCTCCTCTTCCGTAACCGTTCCCGCAGCACCGGCAGAGGACGTGGGTGTGTGTTCAATCGAGCTCAGTTGCGTCGGGGCCTGAGCTTCGCTGCTCTCTTTTTCGATCACCTCTTCTGTTTCCGCGGCATCGTCTTCTACCGTTTCCGCGGCATCTCCGCCGAAAACAGAAGCCACATTCATGCGATCGAAGCGACCTTGCTCCCGCTGCCAAGCTGACGTCGATTCTCGATGGTCCTCATGCGGCTCAATGGCCGCGGCCTCATGCTGCTCGTGGAGCGGTTCCGCCTCCGCCTTGGCAAAAAGAGGCTCATCTTCAGGGAACGTCCGCGCAATCGCAGCCGGCTGATCAGCATTCTGTGGACCGCTAGTCGGTGTGCCAGTTTGCGGGGCCAACGGCTGCCGCTGCGACCATCGCTGATACTTGGAGATGGACTCGCCCGGCAAAATGATCGGCTGATATCCGGGTGGTGGCCCGTATTCCGAACTCCGGCTTTCCGAAATCCTGGTTTCTGGATCTCGGGTTTCCGAACTGCGCGCTGGGTCAGCCGTTTCCGACGTGGGGCGGGCAAATCGGGACTCTGGTATTCCGCGATCAGCGCGACCACCCCGACCCCGACGACGACGACCACGCCATCCGCGGGGTTCTCTGGACTGCGTCTCGCCAGTGGCATGCAAATTTTCGGGTGCCGCGACTGGGCGAACCGCCGGTTCCTGATGAGTCTCAGGCTGGGGCTCAGCCTCCCGGGCCATCGCGGGTGCCGCTGCGGCCGACTGGCTATCCACCCGCGGCTGTTGCACCTTTTGTTCCGCCAGTTGGCGAGCAGTGGGAACGATCTCATCTACGTCCTCATCCTGCTCGCTCAACTCCATGAAATCGGAGACGTACAGGAAGGCATCGCGCTCGAGGCCGATATCCACGAATGCCGACTGCATGCCGGGAAGCACGCGAGTGACTTTTCCTTTGTAGATGGAACCGGCTAGGGTGTATTCGTTTTCGCGCTCCAGATAGATTTCGGCGAGCTGATCGTCTTCAACCATTCCCACACTGGTTTCGTGGGGGGTGGAAGACACAAACAATTCTTTGGTCATTCAAACTCCGGCCCTGCCGCCAAGCGGCAGCAGGATTCACCGGGGCAAAGACAAGGAAAGGCAGGTAGGATCGAGCGTAGCGAACGGAATCACCGCCCCAGATAAGAATAGCGGGCAGCCTGGTTCCCGGAGCACTCTCGGGAGCCGAATCCATCGCGCAAGCTGTGGAATCTCTTGCACTTATCGCACGTGCGCTTCACCAGGTTTGTGACCGCTCTCTCAGTTTCTGAGGGGGCCGTTACCCGCCCGGCAGCGCTTTCTTTCAATCCTGCCCGGCCTCTGACTCTCCTTTTGGCCGGTGAGTGCCCTTCTTAACGCGAGGGCGATCGTAATCTTAATCTTGTTTTCCAGCCGCACTATGGCAAGCACGGCGTCACATCCTTGCCGTCCTCGTCCTGCCTCAGTTCACGAAACGGCGCATGCGAACATTCATGACCATGCCCAGCGCCAGAAACATAAACAGGACGGAAGACCCGCCATAACTCATTAATGGCAAGGGTATTCCGGTAACTGGCATAAAGCCAACCACCATGCCGACGTTGACCAGGATGTGGAAGCTAAGCACCGCCACCGCACCCATCACCACGAACGTGCCGGCGCGGTCGGGCGCCGTCTGCGCGTTCTGGGTCAAACGCATCAGCACAATAAAGTATAGCAGCAGAACGCCTAACGCACCCACAAATCCGTGTTCCTCGGCAAAAGCCGCGAAAATAAAGTCAGTCTGAGGTACGGGGAGAAAGGCCAGATGGGTCTGTGACCCCTCCGTACTGCCCCAGATTCCACCGGAGCCCACCGCAATCAATGACTGGTTCACCTGGTACCCGGCTCCTTGACTGTCAGCGTCAGGCTGCATAAAGCTGGTAAGCCGGGCACGCTGGTAAGGCTTCAGCACCTTGAACCAGGCGATGGGCATCATCATCCCTGCCACTAATCCCACCAACAGAGCCTGCTTCCAACGCAAACCGCCCAGGAACAAGCCCATAATCGCGATCGGCAAATAGGTAAGGGCGGTACCCAAGTCAGGCTGTGCCAGCACCATCAGCATGGGGACGCCCACGATCATGCCGGCCTTAACAAAGTCGGGCCAGGAAAGCTCTTTCTGATGCAAGTCGGCGAAGTACTTGGCTACGGCAAGAATGAGGATCAGCTTCACCCACTCCGAAGGCTGGAAGTGCTGTCCGCCGGGCATCTTAATCCAACGTCGCGCCCCCAAGTACTTCTGGCCAAACATTAGTACAGACATGAGCGAAGCGACGGATACGATGTACAGCCAGTGCACTTTTTCGAGCAGCGCCTGGTAGCTGATCAGACTGACCACAAACATGGCTGCGACGCCACCTAGGACCCAGTAGACCTGCTTAATATGTGCCCCAGCAAACCTGGTGTGCGATGTCGCGCTGCGAATTTCCATTACGCCAAGCCCGCAGATGAGCAGGACAAAGACCAACAGCAGCCAGTCAAAGTCGCGAAATGAAATGTAGCGGGACATGGGTTAGTCAGTTCTTCGGCACATCGATTACAAACCTCCCAGCCAGAAGAGACTCTTTGCCTTCCTCGTGTTCGTCAGGCGCGCTCCAGACGGCGCCGACTTCCACGGAACCATTCCTTCCCGGCGGGGTCGTGCGGTCCGACGCGTATAGAGGATCCTGCTGCGCGGCCGTCGATGCCATCTTGGTTTCGACCCGGCGCTTCTTCTCTACGAACGCCTTGACCACCTGAGCGGCGATGCGCGCCGCAAACTGACCGTGCTCGCCGCCCTCAAATAGCACAGCCACAACAATCTCCGGGTTTCGGCGTGGGGTGACACCTACAAACCAGGCATTGTCTTTGTATTTTGATTTGCCATTCGCTAGCTTGGCCTTCCCCGTGTTGCTGATGATCTGCGCGCTCCCCGTCTTGCCGGCAAAATCCACTCCCTGCAAATGTGCGCTGCCCGCGGTGCCGAGGGGTGTGGGCACATTCGCCATCGCGTCCGTAATGATCTCCCAGTTTTTGGGGTCGATGGGGACTTTTACTTCATCGGGATACTCGGACGTGGCGGGCACCACGTTTGGCGGTAGCTCACCCGGAAACGCCACGTGCGGACGGTGCATGACTCCACCGCTGGTGATTCCCCCGATGGCCCGCGCCAGCTGAATTGGGGTAACTACAACCGCCCCTTGCCCAATCCCGACGGAGATCGTTTCCCCGGCGTACCACTTCTGTTTGAAGTTCTTGATCTTCCATTGTTCCGAAGGCATCACACCGCTGACTTCCTGGGGAAGATCAATCCGCGTTTTCTGGCCCAAGCCGAAAGCTGTAGCGTACTTTGCGATGCGCTCAATGCCCAGCTTCTCCGCCAGCGTGTAGAAGAAGACATCACAGGATTGATAAATGCCCCTGCTGATCTCCACCGCGCCGTGGACACTGTGCTGCGCTGTGATCCAGCATTTAAAGTAGCGGCCATAGAACGTCGCGCCGCCGTTGCAGATCACCCTCAGGTTTTGCGCAATGCCTTCCTGTAATCCCGCCGTGGCCATGATGATCTTGAACACCGAGCCCGGGGCAAGCTGCGCCTGGATGGCCTTATT
The DNA here is from genome assembly GCA_003225595.1 of Acidobacteriota bacterium. Lineage (GTDB taxonomy): Bacteria > Acidobacteriota > Terriglobia > Terriglobales > Acidobacteriaceae > Gp1-AA124. Next base: position 5,165 of record QIAR01000334.1, read on the forward strand.
CAGGAGGGGATGGTTCTCATCCGTCACCAGCTTGTTCCATTCGCCTCGCGAAACGCGCACCGCAAACTCATTAGGATCGAAAGATGGACGGCTTACCATGGCGAGGATTTCGCCGGTGCGGGGGTCCATGGCGACAATCGCGCCGTTTTTTCCCTCGAGGGCCTCTTCAGCGGCGATCTGCAGATCAATATCCAGAGTCAGTTTCAGCTGCTGCCCGGGAACCGCAGGTGTCTCGCTGAGGCTCTGCATTTCCTTACCGCGGCTGTTTACAATCGAACGCCGCGCTCCATTCTTGCCCATGAGCATCTGGTTGTACTGAAGTTCCACTCCC
>QIAR01000381.1:0-1471 GCA_003225595.1 Acidobacteriota bacterium
GCTCCTGCTCGAGCAATTGTTTAACCTTTGCGGGCCCGGGATGGAATCGCATGTTGCAGCCGACCAGGGACACGATGCCGCGTTTCTCCGATTCATTCACAAGCTCGCACAACCCGTCTGCTGTGTGGCAGAGCGGCTTCTCGATGAATACGTCGAACCCACGGCGGATGGCGTCCAATGCCTGTTCACCATGCAGATCAGTGGGAGTGGCGATAACCACGAAGTCTGGCAACCAGTCCAGGCCTTCATCCATGCACGAGAAAGCGGTTACTCCCGGCTCACAGGCAACTGCCTGTAGGCGCTGAGCGTCAGTCTCCACCAATCCGACTTGCTCCACACCCAGAGTTTTCAGATTCTGTAGGTGGCGTTTCCCGATGGAACCGCCGCCGATCACGAGTGACTTCATTCCCGCTTTTCCGGTTTGGCAGGCACGTATTCAGACCGCAGCAAGCCCATCCACAAGCGGTCCTTGTACTCGCCATCGCAAAATAGATCCTGTCGGAGACGGCCCTCAATCTTGAAGCCCACCTTCTCATAGCAACGCACCGCAGATTCATGGTCCGCAAACACGCCGAGATCAATGCGCCGCAGGTTGAGCCGTCGAAAGCCGTATTCAACGGTCAGGCGGGTCGCTTCCTCGCCTAGACCCTTGCCCCAAAAATCTTTGTCCCCGATCAGAATGCCAAACGTCGTCCGACGGTGTACCCAGTGAATCGGGCCCAATTTGACGTTGCCAATGTGCTGGTCGGATTTGTTCTCCAATACGGCTAGGACGACCTGATCCTTGGAACCCATTATTCCTTGATAGAACGCCTCAAGATCTTGGCGAGTTGAAGGAAAAATACCCGTCTCCATATACCGCGTAACTTCGGGATCGTTGAGCCAACCGAGATATCGTTCAGTAAGGTCTTCGCGCTCGAGGGGCCGAAGGTAAACATGAGAACCACGTACGAACTCAACCTTAGAGCGCACTCTCAGTCTCCTGCCGTAGCGATCTCGTCGGTAATAGGGGCCGAAAATATTTTGTGCACCGCAGCAATGACGTCTTCGACATCCTGATCGCTCATTCCGTGGAACATGGGCAGGCTGATGAGCCGTTCGTATGCGTCCTCGGCGACGGGGTATTCTCCGCCCTTGTATCCGAACCGTTCGCGATAGTACGAATGCAGATGCACGGGAATATAGTGGACGTTCACCCCAATGTTTTCCCCCCGCAGCGCACGGAAAATCTGGCCCCGATCCGCCGACAGCTTCGACAGATCCAGACGGATGGGATAGAGATGCCAGGCGTGATTGACGTTGGACCGTACACTCGGAGGAATCACGCGGGGAACGCTTCGGAAAGCTGCGGTGTACCGGGCTGCAATCTCGCGACGACGAGCAAGGTTCGCTTCAAGTTTCTCTAGCTGGTTCAAACCCAGAGCACAGGCGATGTCGGTCAGGCGGTAGTTGAAGCCGAGTGACACCATCT
>QIAR01000381.1:1672-8804 GCA_003225595.1 Acidobacteriota bacterium
GCCAATCCGTGCCGTTCAGCGATTTGGAGAATTGCGTCCACATCGGCGGGGTGGCCGGCATAGTCGACGGGGAGAATTACCCGTGTTTTCGAATTTATTTTTGCAGCCGCCTGCTCCGGATCAAGATTCAACGTGTCACGGGAGACGTCCGCGAAGACTGGCCTGGCTCCCAGGTAGAGCGCACAGTTAGCTGTGGCGCAGAAGGTCATGGGCGTGGTAATAGCCTCGTCCCCTTGCTCAAGCCCAGCCGCGAAAGCAGCTGCATGGAGCGCGGCCGTGCCCGAACTGAAACTCACTGCGTACTTCGCACCCACCCACGCTGCGAATCCTTCTTCGAACTCGCCAACTTTGGGTCCAGTGGTAAGCCAATCCGATCGCAGCACGTCGACGACAGCCTGGATATCGTCTTCATCGAGCGTTTGCCGACCGTAGGGGAGCAGCGTCTTGCGAACGGGAGATCCCCCGTTGATGGCTAGCACTTCCCTGCTGACTGATGTCGCACTCATCTGATTTTCTATACAAACGCCGCCTGGCTGTGGGCAGCCATCGCTGCCGACACACGCAGACCAGGCGCAATAAGTCCCTCTAGCTCACGACCACTGAGCCACTGCACATTCGTGTCACTCGTATAACGAAAGCCATCGGGCAGCGGCTTTGCGCTTATCCAGTTTTCGGGTTTCCACCAAGGATGCGCGGGCTGGACAATGTACATCTCGTCCGCCTCTAGCGCGTTACGTGCTTCGTCCTCAGAGAGTAAGACTTCGTGCAGCTTTTCTCCGGGACGAATGCCGATGTATTCAATGTCACAACCTGGCGCGACGGATTTCGCCAATTCCACCAGGCTCATGCTGGGAATTTTAGGGACGAAGATTTCTCCGCCGTGCATATGCTCGAGGCAGTGGATCACAAATTTCACGCCCTGTTCGAGCGTGATCCAGAAACGGGTCATGCGCGGATCGGTGATGGTGATCTTGCCTTTCTTGCGCTGCTCGGAATCACGCTACCCCGGCTGCCCACCACGTTTCCGTAGCGGGCGCAACTGAAGCGAGTGTCCTGCGCACCGGCGTAGGCGTTGGCCTGCACGAACATTTTTTCCGCGCAGAGCTTGGTCGCACCGTATAGGTTGATCGGGTTTACCGCTTTATCGCTACTGAGGGCCAGAATGCGCCGGACGCCCTGATTTATGGCAGCATCGATCACGTTCCGGCCGCCTATGATATTCGTCTGAATAGCTTCAAACGGGTTGTACTCGCAGGCGGGCACCTGTTTGAGGGCGGCAGCGTGGATAACCACAGTGACGCCCGTCAGAGCCCGCTCCAACCTCGCCTGGTCGCGGACATCACCGATGAAATAGCGAAGGCTGGAATGGTCAAAACCGGAAGCACGCATGTCGTGCTGTTTCAACTCGTCGCGACTGAAGATCACGAGTTTCTTCGCGTGATACTGCCGTAGCATTATTTCGATGAACTTTTTGCCAAACGAACCCGTACCACCAGTGACGAGGACAACCTGTTCGGACCAATTCATCCTAGCCTCGAGATCCTGAAAAATCAGACTGCCTTAGCCAGCTCCGCCGCCGCTACTGCCTTACCTTGCATCTGCGGCAGCGGAGAGAGTTTGAATGATTCGAGCACCGTAGGAGCCACATCGAGAATTCGCAGACCTTCCAGCGATGGCAAACCGCGGGTTCCATCAACCAGGTGGTTCCCCTCGGCCATCATGAAGATTCCGTCCCAGTTGTGGTTTGCGCCGTCGGGCCCAGTATCGTTCTCCTTGCTGTGAATCTTGCCACCGCCAACCATTCCGCTCGAACGCCAGTACAGGTCGCCGAAGAACACGCTGAGATCGGGCGCAATGTTGCGGATCCGCTTGTATGCCTCATTCGACAGGACGACACGAGTTCCGATCGGGTGTCCTTTGCTGTCGCCCAGCGATTCGAGCTCTTCTTTCAAGCTCCGCCGAAAACCTTCGTACTCCGAAACCGGAACTACTCCTTCCGGCTCGCGCCCCTGCACATTCAGGAAGACACGGCCGTAGTATCCGCCCTCGCCCCAGGCGCGGGTTTTGCTCCAGTCAATTTCCAATTGATCAAAGCGGGTCGGCGCCGTGGGGTAACACTTCAGCACCAGATACTCTTTCTGGACGAGCCATTCGTTCAATGCGATGACACCGTCCATCCGCTTGGCGCCGTGATCCGAAACAATCAGTACGTTGGTGTTCGCGTCTGCGAATTCCAGCAACTCTCCCACCAGCGAGTCCACGTATTTGTAATACTCGTAGATCGCGTTTTTGAAATTATTCGCGGACTGGTAGAGCACATGCTGCGGATCCATGAACTGCCAGAAGCCGTGGTGGATGCGGTCGGTCCCCATCTCCACCATCATGAAAAAATCCCAAGGACGAGTGCTCAACAGGTGCTTGGCCACGGTGAATCGCTTCGCTGTCATTTCATAAATCTGGCTCAGCAACCATTGCTTCTTATCGGTGCGGAATCCCCTGACGTCCACCATATAATCGCCCACCAGCTTCTGCACTTCGGAGCGAAGTTCGTTCGGGTAAGTGAACTGACTCTGCGATCCCGGAGTCAGAAAGCAACTGACCAGACTGCCACGCAAAGGCTTCACCGGATAAGTTGGAGGAACGCCAATGACGATACAGTCTTTGCCCTCCCGGCCAAGGATGTCCCAGAGCGTTTCTTCACGTATGCTGGCGGAGTTCGCGATCGCGAGCTTGCCATAGCTGTAATCGCTGCGGTTTCGGAAGCCATAGACGCCCAGTTCGCCGGGGTCCAGGCTGGTCACCATGCACATCCAGGCTGGCACGGTGATCGGCGGGGTGACGCTGCGGAGCTTGCCGTGCACGCCCGCCTGGACTACACGCTTGATGTTGGGCAGGTCATCGAGCCAGTGCTGAAACACCAATTCCGGATCCGCACAATCCAACCCGATTACCATCACTTTTCGCTTCGGTGCCCGGCGAAACAACATTCGCGACTCACTTTCTGGATTTTTTTTGCCAGTGCTCGCCAGTATAGCGAGATGAGGATCGCGACAGTGTTAAGTAGATTGGTAACAGTCTCTTTAATCGTGGAAATTGCTTTTATCTACGATGCTAGAATGTGCGGCAAACGTCATACGGAAAATTTTTGCGCCTAATGATCTCCTGAGGCGGGCTTTTTGTACGGCCAAATCGGAATTGGGCCAACCGGGCAGTTTTTGTCTGCCAGAACTGCATGCAAGCTTGATTGTGAGGAGCAGCAATGGATTCAGGACCTCTGGTTCAGACAAACGGTCAAACGATTCGCGAGGTACAACCGGTTTATCCGGTCGAATTTGGCCGGCAGATGCTCACGGGCATTTATCCAACGCTGCACCCCCAGGACTCAGCGCTACGGGAATACTTGCGGGTCCTGATCAAGCGCAAGTGGACGATCATCCTTTGCTTTTCCGGAATCTTTATCGCGGTTGCGATCGCCAGCCTCAAGATGACTCCCATCTACGAAGCCAGTGGGAGCATCGCGGTTAATAAGACGGACCCCGGATTAGTTAACTTCAAGGACTCAGGCTCAGTCAGCGTAGATTATTTTGATCCTGCCGACCTCGACACTGAAGTGAAAATTCTGCAGAGCGATCTGCTGGCGCTGCAAGTCATCAAGCAGTTGAATCTGGATAAGCGATCGGAATTGGGTAGGAAACCAGATGATGCGTCATCGTTGAACCTGGCTCCTGATCCTCTGCCAACGGATTCGGCGCGGACTTCGGCTCTGCTTGCCGGCTTCAAGGGAAACCTGCGAGTTTCGCTGCTCCCCAATTCGCGAATTATCGAGCTCCATTACCGCAGTCCGGATAAGAATCTCGCTGCCAACATCGTGAACACCTTGGCTGCAACTTACGTCGAGCAGAATTTCAAGACCAAGTTTGAATCCACAATGCAGGCTGCCGATTGGCTTTCCAAGCAACTGGTAGACCTACAGATGAAAGTTGAAACCTCTCAGGAAAAGCTGGTCAAGTACCAAAAGCAACACGAGATTCTGGGGATCGATGAAAAGCAGAACATCACCACTGCGAAGCTGGACGAGTTGAACAAAGAGCTCACGTCGGCCGAATCAGAACGAATGGAAAAGGAATCGGTTTATCGGCTGATCCAATCCGGCGATCCCGATGTGATTGCTTCCACGACCAGCGTCGCCGGATCAAACGGCGGAACCGGTGCCAATTCTGGGTCGTCCCTGCTGGACAATCTGCGCTCCAAACAGGCCGACCTGAAGATCCAAGTCGCGGAATTGAGCACGCAATTCGGGTCGTCCTATCCCAAGGTGGCTCAGCTCAGCAACCAGCTCAAGGAAATCGTTGCTCAAATTCAGGCCGAGACGAAGAAGATTGCAGGCCACGTGCGCAGCCAGTACATGGCAAGCTTGCAGCGGGAGAACATGCTGCGAGCTGCTCTCGAAAAACAGAAGCAGGAAGCTAATAAGCTGAACCAAAGCGCCATCGAATACAGCTTCCTAAAGCGTGATGTCGAAACCAGCCGTCAGCTTTATGAAGGTTTGCTGGAAAAGCTGAAAGAGGCCGGAGTCACCGCTGGCCTTCGATCCAGTAACGTAAAAATCGTTAACGCCGCCCGAGTACCTATGGCGCCCTCGGAGCCAAACATTCCGCGCAACCTTGCGTTCGCGCTGGTGTTGGGATTGACCTCCGGAGTAGGGCTGGCCTTCTTGCTGGAGAACCTCGATAACACCGTGAGGACACCAGAGCAGGCCCAGATCATCTCTGGACTGCCGTCGCTAGGCATGATTCCCCAAGGCTCGAAGAGCATAGAGGCAAGTAATCAAAAACGACTGACGGTTGCGTCTTCGAAAGAAGCGGTAGAGTTGGTGACGCAAGCAAGACCGCAGTCGCAGATGGCCGAGTCTTACCGCGCGCTGCGCACATCCCTCTTGCTTTCCTCCTCGGGAGCGCCTCCAAAAATCATTCTCGTTACCAGTGCGCTTCCCCAGGAAGGAAAAACAACCACCAGTATCAACTGCGCGATCGTGCTCGCGCAAAAAGGCGTGAGGGTCTTGTTGATTGATGCCGACCTGCGACGGCCAGGCGTGCATAAGACGCTTGGGATGGGACCGCGAAGCGGGCTGAGCAATGTGCTAACGGGCAGCGCCACATTACAGCAAACGATTACCCGGTCACCTCTGGTCCCGAGTCTGTTTGTGCTTCCATCGGGGACCCCTCCGCCTAATCCGGCGGAACTTCTGGCTTCTTCCAACATGAAGGACGCACTCGCGGAATTGCGCGATCAATACGACCACATCGTCATTGACACGCCACCCACTCTCTCAGTAACCGATGCGGTGGTGCTCTCTACCAAAGCCGACGCTGTTGTCCTCGTGATCCGCTCCGGTGTGACCACGAAAGGCGCACTGCGCCGCTCTCGTGACATCTTGATGCAGGTCAATGCAAAGGTAACAGGAGTATTGCTCAACGCCGTGGACTTAAATTCTCCGGACTACTACTACTATTACGAGTACCAGGGAAAATACGGCTCCAGATATTACCAGGAAGACGAATTGACCGAAGACAAAGACGGCGCTCTGACAGCCTCTTCTACCAGTGCATGAGTCTCAGGTGCCATTTGCAGCACTTGTTCGCAAACTGACAAATAAACCGACCAATGCAAATCGCCCTTGAGCCCAGAGCCCGGAAGTTTTGGCTGCTGGGTATCTCCATGTTAGTGGCGACGGTGTACATGGCTCTCGTAACCCGGGAGTTTGTGGCGGCTCATCTGGCCAGCCGTCCCGCCTTGGCCAGCCGGCAAAGAGCTGTCAAGTTGGAAGCCGGCAATGCGGATTATCGGCACGCGCTGGGCAGCTATTTTGCTCTCGTAGATCCATCGGCCGCAGTGGAACAATACAAGGCCGCTGTACAACTCAATCCACATGCGGCCCGTTACTGGTTAGACCTCGCGGCTGCATATCAGGTATTGAACAACCCAGAAGCACAAAAGCAAGCCCTGGATCGCGCGATTCAGGCCGATCCGACGACACCAGACGTCGCCTGGGAAGCGGCCAACCTTTCCCTGGTGCAAGGTGACACAGAAAAGGCGCTTCGAGAATTTCGTGTAGTGCTGCAGAACGATCCCCATCTCCGGTTAGCTGCCTTGCAACGTTGCTGGGTGGCTAGTCCTGATGTCGACACACTGCTGCAGCGGGTGGTTCCAGCGCAGGTAGAGGCGTACCTCGCTTTCCTGAACCTTCTCATGGCAAAGAAGGAAACAGTCGGGACGGTCAAAGTATGGTCGGCTCTGATGCAATTGCATCAGCATTTCGAATCACGCTCTGCGATTGACTACATCAAGTACCTCATCCTGCAGCGCGAAGTAGAGCAGGCTCGTTCGGTGTGGCAACAAGCTGCAGACATGCTTGGGCTATCGGCCTACCTGCCGTCTGCGAAGAACCTCATTGTGAATGGTACCTTCAGCCTCGACGTGCTCAATGGCGGGTTCGACTGGCAGTACCGGCAACAGCCCAGTGTCACGCTGACGCTCGATCCCAGCGATTTTCACGGTGGCCACCGCTCCCTTTCCATCGTATTCGACGGCCCCGGAGTGAGTGACGCTGGAGTTTATCCGTTAATTTCTTTCCGTCCAGCCGAATACCAGCTACGAGTTTGCCGGATATTTCAAAGCTGGGGAAATCGAGGGCGCCGGCGGACCGCGCTTCGCGATTCAAGATTTATACAGCGAAAAAATGTATCTCGAGAGTGACGAACTAAAAAACGCCGGGTTCTGGAAGCCGGTGACCGGAGAATTTACTACCGGACCGGAAACAAAGTTGCTCGTGCTGCGGGTGGCGCGCGTACCGACCGGCAGTCCCATTCGTGGGAAACTCTGGATCGACGATTTCCACCTGAGTCAGAAATAGCATGTTCAGGAATAACGAGAGCCGCTCGTGACATCTCCCATTCTTGTGGCGGCAGAATCCAGTTCAGTAAGTGATCCCAAGTTGACCCGCTCGCTTCTCGACTCCGCTGTTTTCTACGGTGTGTTTGGCCTGCTTCTCTTCGGGCCTTTGGCGTTTGGCGCAACCGAGCCCTGGTCAATTTTCGTCCTGGAATTCGGCGCCGCGCTGCTCTTTATTGTT
>QIAR01000382.1 GCA_003225595.1 Acidobacteriota bacterium
TGGATTCGATTTTCACCGCGCCATCGTCGTGCGTTTGAACCGACCCAAACTGGTTTATCTCTCCTACCGCGTGGGCGATCACGTGTTCTGGACAAAAGAAAAGGTGCAGCTGGCAAAGGGAGAAAAACTAATTAGCGACGGCAAGATTGCAGCCCGTACGCGCTGCGGAAACCAGGTTTCAGAAAGGGCGCGGAATGCGATCTCGCCGCAAGAACCGCCGACTGCGGTGTTTGACCAACCTATGCAAGTCGGGGGCGGCACCGGGACTCAGGTACCATTTCCTTCGGACTTCGAATCAGCATTGCTGACCAGGCCGCAATTTCCAGAGCTGGACCCGGCTGCCGCGGGGCCACCCAGGTCCGGACTATTCTTCATACCGCCAGGCGGGGGGTTTTTCCCACCCGTCTTCCCACCAGCAATACCATCCGGTGGCTGCGAGACCGCGGCCGAAGAGAAGCATGAGCAGCGACTAGGGATCAAAGATGACGAAAAGAAAGAAAAGCATTGTTCAAGTCCCACGCCATTTCCGGGGCTACCTCCGGCGACCGTCCCCGAGCCCGGCACAATCCTGCTAGTTTCATCGGGGCTGGCAGGAGTGTATCTGCGGTATCGCAGGAAGTCGGCCAAGCCATGGGAATAACTCTGGGTGTGTCAGATAGTTGCTGATTTGCCGGCGAGTTCTCCTTTAACCTCACCGCTTATGTTTTCTGAGATGGCGGAAGGTGGTCGGTGTACAACGAAAAAACCGCATGTATTTGTCGCCGAAACTTTGACCAGCTGATCGAGTTGCTGGCGTAGCAACTGGGACTAATACTAAAGGCACCATCCACCTTACGCAACGCTGTTAGAATTCTCTTTAGCACCCCACAAGGAACAGTATGAAGGCTCTCCCCAAAACGTTAATCGTTTGCCTCTTGAGTATTTGTGCGAGCATGTGCGTCGGCGCATCACCAGCACCTCAGGAGGCGCAGCAGGCCGCCGGGACGGCGACGATCCGCCGCGTCGCCCTGCTTCAAAACCGCAATAACATTGAAGTAGAGATCAACGCTAATCAGCGCGTCAGCCCAGAAACGCGGGTTTTGAGCGGGCCGGATCGCGTGGTCATCGATTTTCCCAATGCTGTGCCGGGAAGTGAACTACGCAATTTTCCTGTGAATCGCGGTGAAGTGAAGGCTATCCGCGTCGGGCTATTCGAGAACGATCCGCCGGTCACGCGCGTGGTGCTCGACCTGAAGACGCCGCAGAACTACCAGATATTTCCGTCCGGCAACACGGTGATTGTAAAAGTCGGCGCCGGAGGCAGCGGGAATTCCACTTCCGCGGCCGCGAAGCCGCCGACCCGACCTGGACCGCCGCAGCCACCTGCAGTCCAGCCCGCACGGACTCAACAACCTGCCCTGCGTCCGCAAACCGTGCTGCCCCAGCAACCTGCAGTAGCATCAGCCAAACCGCCTCTGGAGGTTAGCTTTCGAAATGGACTGCTAAGCGTAAGATCCGAGAGAGCTTCGCTGGCGCAGGTTCTATATGAAGTGCACCGTCACACCGGGGCCGATATCGCGGTCCCAGCTGGTGCTGAGCGGGAACAGGTCGTGACAAACCTTGGACCGGGTCCAGCGAAAGAAGTGCTTGCGTCGCTGCTGAACGGTTCTCACTACAACTTCATCATTTTGGGTGCGGACGAGGGCACGGGCAGCTTAGAGCGCGTGATTCTCAGCCCCCGATTTGAGGGAGCGGCGCCCGCAGGCAATTTTTCTCCCTCGCCTCCGGGAGCGGAGCAATCTCAAAATCTTGACGTCCCGCCTCCGGAAAACCCGCCCGCGGCGGAAAGTGAACCCATTTCGGATCCGCCCGCTCCGGAAAATCAGCCTGTTCCTGCCCAACCCGTTCCACCTGCACCATCCGATCCGAATGCTCCACAAGGAGAGCCACCACCCGATTAAGCGGCGTGAGGTCCTTTAAAGCCCCGTCGGGCCTACTGGTGAATGAGACGGACTGGGATGGGGGATATGCCGCCACCAACGATCGGATTCGTGCCGGCAGTATTCCCACAACCGGCGATATTCAGAATAACGCCGTTAAAGCTGCCGGGACCGTTCTCCTGCTGCACAAAAACTTGCATGTAGCCGATGATGTTGACCGCGGGTGAAGTGATTGATGCCCCATCGTAGATGAGGAGGGTAATGATGGAATCGCTAGTCATTACCACATCACCGGAGTTGATTTTCGGAATCAGCGCGTTATTGCTGCCGGCTTGGACGTGGTACGGGAGGCCCGTGAAGCCGGGAAGGCTCGATGTATCGAGAACGTCCTGGCCGCTGCCCGGTTGCCGATGTATGAGACAGCGTAGGCCGTTCTTCACTTCATTTTTATGGTTAGTCGCGTCTGCCGTCGGGGCTGTCCCACCTAAAGCAACTTGCGTTGCCGAGTTACAGGCCATACCAGTGGGGTTACAGCACGCGATGTTGTTCTCGAAATCGGCGCCGCCTCCTCCACAAGAAGGGCACGGCATGCTTGCTGGAGTAGTCAGGATTGCTGGGACGAATTCCAGGTTATTGGGACCAGTAGCTGTCGGAGTGCATGGAAACCCGCTGTCGCAGGCTTCATCAAACGTGATCTGCTCCCCCACGACCCCGCCAGCGCTGTAAGCTCCCGGATTCTTGATGTCGTTAGTTGTCGGATCAATGAAGCAAGGTCCCGCGGTGCATGCTGCATGTGCAGGATCAGGATCTTGATTGGGGACAATAAAGGGCTTTACACATTTTGCGGAAACCGGTGGATTAGCAGAGCTCCCGGACGGATTGAAGGCTTCGGCGGTCGCCGTTGCACTCACGCTGATTATGCCGCTCCGCCATATTCGAGCAAAGAATGTAGGCAGGCCCGTTTGTTGAACCTTTACTGTAATTTGTGGATTTCTGGGTTTGGTGGCGTAATCGAAATTAGGGTTAGTTGCCGGTGCAGTGGCAGGTGCCAGCTGTGCGGCTTGTCCCGCGATTTTGTTGGCTTGGAGCGCCGCAGCGATCTGTTGGTTAGCCAAGGTAACGGCTGCCGACTGCAACGTGCCGGTAGCCACGTCGGAAGTGGCACCTGCGAAGACGAACGCCCTCGCCGCCGCTATTGCGGCCGCGTCAGCAGCACGCTGGGCCTCGCTGTGAGCCACGTACAAGGTGGAGACATCAATCGCGAGCGCGGCCATGGCGAGGACGACAAACATGATGATCGCGACCAGCAAGAGGGTTACTCCCTGCTGCCGCTTTTCCCAGTCGGAATGACGGTTAGTCTTTGGCATCATTCAGGATTCTCATGTCAGGTTCGGCACCACTGCTTCTGTCGGAATCTGGCTTAACCCATAGTTTGTGCCCGGTACGAGGAGCGGGATCACTCTATTGAACCGCCATTGGTACGGGTAGCTGATCGTCACTCTTGTCGCAATTAACCAATAATTGGGCGTACCCGCCTGAAGTTGGACAGGGTATCCGCGCTCGATAGTGAGCGTCAATGTCCCGGCACAACCCGTGTTCGCGGTGTAGGTCCAAGTCAATGGTGCCGACGTGGATTTGTTGACAGTCCGGGCTGGGTCGGAAATGCCGCAATCATTTACCCTTGCCGATTGCAGATAGTGTCCCACCAGATTCGCAATCGCATCGACCGAAACAGGCTCGGTGCCGTCGAGATCACTGCTAGGCTCATTGGCCCCGAAGCGTGCGCCCTCGCGAACTGCGTTATTCAGTTTTTGCTTGAGAGTGAACGCACCGCCAAAATCGGTAATTCCGATCAGGAAGACCATCAACAGAGGAAGGGTGACGGCGAATTCGACGATCTGGGACGCCTCTGCGCTTTTCAACCGCGCTAGAACAGATTGCTGCGAATGCAGAGTCGGCCGGGTTGAACACGTCAGCGCCACTATCTCTCCTCGCGCGCCTGCGCTTGTGCGGTGATGGTGATTCCAGTCGTAATAGGAGTGAGCGAGAACGGACAGCAGGTCACGCCGTTTAATTTGAAATTCCAAGGATAGCTCATGCTCACCGTGGTTCCAGTTTCGGTAGGCGTTGAGCCCGGGTTCAACACAACATCCGTGGTCAACGTGAAGTTCTGTAACTGACCCGGATCCAGGTGTGCTGCTTGCAGGATGGGAGTCACTACGTTGTTCTGAATATCCGCCTGAGTACGAAAAGTATTGCCACAGGTTGCGCAGGCGGGAGAAGCGGCGGCGAGCGCGCCTTCACGAGCAGCTCGATTCAACGTCGCGTATATATTGAAAGCCCGTCCAAACCAAACGATTCCCAACAGCAGCATGAACACCAGTGGCAGAACGAGCGCCGCCTCGGCAATTTCCTGTCCTCGACAATCAGTCGCGATTTTCCTAAAGCAGTTCATGCGAAAGCGGTTGATATTTGCAAAATTTCCAAAGCGCTGTTCACAAACCGCCCAGCGCGCGCCTAACGCCATAGCAAACGACGGTCAGAGCCACCGCCACCCCAAACGGAATCTTAAGCGACTCGGGGCTGTCGAGAGAGAGGTCGGGTCCAGGCAACCGCAAGCTGAATAAACCGGCCAGGATACGCCCAACGTTCCGCAACGCCTGTCGCACACGCCTCTTATAAACGATCAGCACAACTGCCATAATACCCGCGACAAAAATCGCGGCGACCAATACCGTGATCAGCGGCCCGGGTCCCACGAGAGCGCCCACCGCGCCAACCAATTTCCAATCGCCCGCTCCCAGGCTCCTCACCAGGACGAAGGGTAACAACAAAGCCAAACCCAGCCCAGCCCCAAGCAGGGACGCCTTTGCGCCAGACCATCCCGAAGCCAGCGTGTTCCCCACGATGCCAGCCAGCATTCCCGGCACAGTCAGCCAGTTGGGTATACGACGGTAACGCCAGTCCATCCATCCTGCTATCGCAGCCACGAGTACGGCAGCGATCCAGACGCCCTTTTCTATCATGCGGCCCGCGATTGGTAAGCGCTCGGTCCACTCACGACCTGGTTGCGGCAGCAGTCAAGGGCCATGGTGACAACCTCGGTCCGCAGCTGGATTGAAATCAATCGTTGGGGAGGGATTTTTCAACTCCGGACACGCCAGCACCCCCAAAGGGCGGGCTAATCCGCAGATTTTCACATAGTCGCTAGGGGAAGTCAATGAAAGCCGGGTTCAGGGCAATGTCTTAAATAACTAAGACACTACCGCGGTTAGCTTTTGGCTCTTAGCTTTTAGCCTCGGACAGTCTGCTAGTCGAAGTCGCCTCACAAGATGCGTAAGCCAGGGAATCGGATCGTGTCCAAAAAATAAGGCCCGAATAGCTCGGGCCTCTTGTTGGAGGTTGCGGAAGCGAATACTACCTGTTCACGATGTGGGCCGCGTTGCGGTCTGCGATGATCTTTTTGGCGTTCTCGGCCAGCGCACGGGCCTGTGGCAAAAGCTCCAACGCTTTCGTAACCTGCTGGTCGCTTTCAGCCCGGACTTTCAGGCCTTCCTCCTGGCCGAAAGCATCGATAAAAATCTCGCTTTTGATATTGGAACGTACCCAGTCATTTTTCTCCAGCAAATCCGCTTCGGTGTAGGGAATTTTCTCCTGATCGAGGAACTTGCGGAAGTCCTGCATGACAGATTCATCCACTTCGAAGTTCTTTGTTGGATGGTGGGTCACCGTGTAGTGCTTGGCGAAATTGAAGAATGCATAATGCTGCAGGAGGGAATCCTGAAAGTGATTGGTCTTCTGGGTCGCAATTTTTACGTCAGGACTAACACCGCCGCCGCCGTAAACCGTACGCCCGCTGTCCGTTAGTTTGACCTCGTGATTGCCGCCATTCTCTTCGCTCTCGCGGTTGTAATAGTAATCGTAAAGCGAAACACCGGTGTAGTCGCGCTGGATAAGCCGGCCGCTCGGGGTGTAGTACTTCGCTGTGGTCAGAGCAAGCCCGGTATTTTCCGAAAGCGGATACACCGTTTGGACCAGGCCCTTTCCGAATGTGGTTTCGCCGACAACGAGCCCGCGGTCGTGGTCCTGAATAGCACCGGCCACAATCTCAGCTGCGGACGCCGTACCACGATTCACGAGAACCACCAGTGGAAACTCCTTCCCGCCATTGCCGTGTGCGGCCACGTAACGTTTCTCTGGGGAAGACCGCCCGTGATGCGAAACGATCAACTGGCCTTTGTGGAGAAATTTATCTGCCACCCCCACACCTTCGCTGAGCAGTCCGCCGGGATTCTGCCGCAAGTCAAGGATCAGGCCCTTGAGGTCTCCCATCTCGTCCAACGCCTGCGCCACCTCATGGTCGGTCGTCTCCTGAAATCCAGAGACGTGCATGTAACCGATGCCGGGACGAATCAGGAAATGCAGGTCGACACTATAGCGCGGAATCTCGTCGCGAACGACGTTGAAATTGAGTGGCTTGTCAGAACCCTCGCGTAACACCGTAATGCGGACCGTCGTGCCTTTGGGACCTTTCAGCAGGTCAGCGACATCGCCGGTACTCATGTTGTCGGTGGGCTTGCCATCGACGGCAATGATAATGTCGCCCGGGTGAATGCCGGCGCGGTACGCGGGCGTGCCCACGAAAGGAGCGATTACGATGACTTTATTATTGCGCGGGCCAACTGTCATGCCCACGCCGTAATACTTGCCGCGCTGCTCTTCGCGCAGCAGGGAATACGACTTGGGATCAAAAAAATTCGAGTGCGGATCAAGCGCGTGCAGCATGCCCGGGATGGCTCCGTTGTAAATGGCCTTATCCGGGTTCACGGGCTCGGCATAGTTCTCTTCGACAACCTCGTACACCTGAGTGAATTGCTTCAGGCTG
>QIAR01000383.1 GCA_003225595.1 Acidobacteriota bacterium
GAAGAGTGAAGACCGTGATCAGAATGCAAGAAACCAGCACTCGCGCAGATTGCCGCAGGTCAAAATGCATGTTCGGAACCTCCGGTGAAATTTTGGCCAGAGTGAATTCACCCAGCGTCGCGTTTCGATCGAGGAGGACGCACTCCAGGTTTTCTAAACCATAGCAGAATTTCAGCGGCGTTGAAATTGGGGCGAACCCAGGAGGGTACGGTCATCACAACAAGCTATTCGACTCACAGTTCCTCGACTTTTTTCTGCAACTCTTCTGCAATCCACTGCGGATCGCTGCCGAGCTCGAACTTGACCGGCGAGCCGATACGAATGTGAATTTTCCCCGGCGGGGCGAATTTTTTGCCCGCCCTCTTGATCTCGAATAGGCCATCAATGCGAATGGGAATAATCGGGATCCGAAGATTGTTGGCCAGCAGCCCAATACCGGCGCGAAATGGCGACAGTTTGCCGGTGGTGGTGTGATGCCCTTCGGGAAATACCAGCACGCTATATCCACCATCCACGGCTTCTCCCGCGTAGGCAAAGCTCTTGCGGAAACCTGCTTCCCGCGGCAAGGGAAAAAGATTCAGCAAGGCCACTCCCAGAGTCCACTTTGCCCGGTCGTACATGCGGCCGAAGAATCCGCGTGTGGATGGCGGAGTGCGCAATAGCTCAAGTGCCTCACCTCCGGTCGCAGTGGCCAAATGGTGGCGCACACGAGCGGGAAGAGCGGTGAGAATGAAACCGACGTCCACATCGCCTATGTGGTTGGAAATTACCAGCACCGGACCCTGTACATCGCGCAACTTCTCGCGGCCTTCGATGCGCGGCCAGCCTAGCAATATCATGGCCGGTCGCACCAGCAAGTAATAAGCGAGGAGGCGAATCCATGTCACCGGCCAGCGCAGCACCCATCGCGGATAGTGATACTCCATCCGTTGCGCGCTCGTGCCGCGGAGCATGTGTTCCAGATCGCCGACCGTGTTCGCGGCTGCGAAGCGCGTTTCGCTCAGGTCCACCTGGTAGCGATCTTCAAGCGCGCTCAGCAACTCGACGCGATCGAGCGAGCTAAGATTGAGGTCGGAGTCCAAGTTGGCTTCCGGAGATAAGCGGGAGGGCGCGCGCCCCGAGATTCGTGCGATCAATTCAGCCAGTGGACTTGAAGCTATCTCGCTCGTGGGTTGCTGAGCCAATTTTGCTTCCACGTTTTTGCGGATTACATCTGTACGTGGCTTTTGCGTCGAAGTGCGCGGGAAGTCCTCATCCGGCCACACAAACCAAGTCCTCATGCGCTGATATTCAGCCAAGAATTCATTAGCTCGCCTAACGATAGGTTCGGGATCCATCGCCGGATCACGTAGAATCAACACTGCACAGGGCTCAGCATTGCCGTCGCGTTGCAGTCCGATGACGACACAGTCGCGCACCTCGGGCTGCCGATGCAGCGCGTCCTCCAGATCCTCCGGATAAACCTTCATACCGGCGGGCGTGACAATCACTTCCTTCTTCCGGCCTTTGAAATAAAGGTTGCCCTCAGCGTCCAGCGAGCCGATGTCGCCGGTGCGAAACCAACCTTCGTCCCCCGCCACCGGTTGCAACTCGCGCCTGTTCCAGTACGCAGTCGCGATACCGCCGCCGCGAACCAGAATTTCGCCATCCTCGGCCAACTTGATTTCGCGGCCCGGCAGAATTTTCCCGATCGAGCCTTTGCCCAAGCGAAAGGGATGATTGACGCTGATGAGCGAAGTCGTTTCAGTCAGCCCGTAGCCCTGGACCACTGCATAACCCATGCGTCCCCAGAATTCTTCCGTCTCGCGGTCGAGCGCAGCGCCACCGCAGATGAACGCCCAGAACTTCCAACCAAACTGGCGGTGAACCCGGCGGAAGGTCCACCAGCGGCGCAAGAAATGTTTGCCCGCAGCAGCACGAAATCGCTGGCGGAATTTCTCGAGTTCGCTTTCGAGTTCGAGGTCGCGTTCAACCTTGTCTTTCAGTGACTGCAGCATGCGTGGAACCGCAATCAGCACGGAGACCCGCTCACGGCGAATTGTCTGGACCACCTCCGAAGGTTTGAGCGCGTCTTGAAAAATCACGGTGCCCCAGATCAGTTGCGGCAAAAAAATTCCCAGAAACTGTCCGAAGACGTGGCTCAGTGGCAGCAGGTTCAGGAACCTGACAGGATGCACGAAACGCTCGTATTTGAGGTATTTGTGAATTTCATGTTCGAGCGGCGCGATGTTGGCGAGCACGTTGCCATGGGTGATTACCACGCCTTTGGGTTCTGCCGTGGTGCCAGAGGTAAAGACGATTTCGAGGGCATCATCACGGCTTAATGGAGCCGCGGGATACGTCGTGCCTGAGTGCCGTGCCACGCCGGTGCACAGATCCTCGAGAATGATTGTCTGGGGAATGACTGCGGGCAAAGCTGCACTCCGACGGCCGTGCTCACGGGAGCAGACGAGTAGCTTCGCTTCCACCTGCTCGCACACGCGTAAGGCAAAGTCTGCGGCAGCGACGTTGTCCATGGGAACGACGACTGCGCCTCGTAACACACAGCCCCAAAAAACAACGACCCATTCCGCGCAGTTCTCCCCCCAGATAACCACGTGGTCGCCCTTGCTGATCTGGCGCGTTTCGAGTTCGCGCGCGAACTGGAATGCTGTCTCGGCGATCCGGCGATAGCTCCAGCGCTCCGTGCGGTATCCGCGATGATAGACATACGCGCAATCGCGGCCACGTTGCTGGAAACTGTCAAGGTATTCGACGAGAGAATGACGTTCCATGAAGGAAACTATGATGCGCCGGATGTGGCGAACTGATCGGCTGCAGCAGCCGGGGTGTGCTCGGCCAATGAGGAACACTCTTCGTCAAACCAGCGGTGACGACGACTCGTCACAGAGCGCCCGTCCCTACACGATTCACTCCCGACCCACGCCCAACGCGTCGGCCACGCGGTTGATGTAATTGAACCAGGAGGCGATCAGCGTGATCTGAAGGATCGCCTTATCATCGAATCCGGCCACGCGAAGTCGATCATGGTCGTCCTTCAAGACCTTGGTTGCATCTTTCGTCAACTTCACCACGTAGTCCAGCATCACCCGCTCTCGTTCTGTGACAGGAGCAGTGGTGTAGTCCCTCTCCAGCGCCTCGACCAACCCTTTGTCCAGCGTCACCCTACGCAGAAACTCTGCGTGCGACTCAATTCAATAAACGCAGCGGTTAGTCACCGAGACCACGGTCGCGATCATCTCGTGCTGGCGGCGCTCGAGTGGCAATTCCGGAGACATCAGCACACCGAAGGTGGCAAAGGCGTGATACAGAGCTCCCGGGATCAGGCTGTGCGAGGCCACAATCCCCGATGGCCCGCCATCCGGAGATGGGTGGACCGGATTGGCGTACTCCTTGGGATACAGAGCACGCTCGTCATCCAGCGCCTTGCGCAATTTTTCGTCAGCCTGCGATATAGTAACGGTCTTAATCCAGGTCATAAAAGGGCTTGCCCTTTCTATGGTTCGGTGCCGTAAAATAGCGTCGCTAGCCCAAGTTACACGCAGTGGCCTTGATGTGCCAAGCCCGGTAACTGTCTGATCCGGGCTGCCGAGGCCGGCAGATTCGTTCGCGGTTTCCCCCGCGCGGAGGATCAAAGTCGATGAGCATCATGGCGTGGAAGATTCTGCGCCGGCTGCCCCGGCCGGTTCTGATCTGCCTACTGATTTTCCTTTTGAGCGCAGTCGCTCGCGCGTAAAGTTTCTAAAACAGGCGTGGCGCAAGCTCACCAAGGGTCTACCCCAAAAGAGCATATACACACAGGTGCTGCGTCATGGAGCGCTGCCCGACGTTCGCCCGGTTCCCAAGGTAACTCGGTCGTACACTCCCTTTTGGTAACCCTTGGTAACCCTCCAATTCTGGGTAAGCGGATTACAATTGCCTTACCGTAACCATCCCCCGAATCATGGCTGCGGTTTCCCGGGACATTGGCCCGGTGCAGATTAACCCGTCTGTGAATAGCTTCCAGGAGTAGGTTCTGCAGCGGGAACCAGAGCTGGAGTCCGCACTCATATGGCGTTTGGTTTTGGCTTCAACAAACAAAAGGTCCTCAGCGCCGCGGAGAAATTTGTCCAGCAGGGCAGGCTGCAGAACGCCATCGCTGAGTACGAAAAAATCCTCAAGAATGACCCCAGGGATCTGACGGTGGCGAACACCGTCGGCGATCTCTACGCGCGCCTCGGCGACAACGACAAGGCCATCGCGTGTTTCAAGAACGTGGGCGATGCTTATGCCACCCAGGGCTTCACGGTCAAAGCCATCGCCATGTACAAGAAAATCACCAAGATCAAGACCTCTCTCGAGGGTGTTCTGAAACTCGCCGAACTGTACACCCAGCAGGGCTTGTTCAATGATGCGCGCGCCCAATATCTGCAAGTCGCGGAAGAATTTCTGCGCGCCGGCGAACTGCAGCAGGCGGTCCGTATTTTCCAGAAAATTCTGGAAATGGATCCTGAGAATGCAGCCATGAGAGCGCGCCTGGCCGAGGTTTACATCAGGCTGGGAAAGAAAACCGAAGCATGGCAGCTCTTCTCCTCTGCCGCTGAGAGTTTGCGTACCCGTGGTTCGCTCAAATCCGCAGAAGAGATTCTGCAGCGCATGATCCATCTCGACCCCAGCAACGGCCATGCGCTCCTTCTACTTGGCCGCAATACGCTCGAAGCGGGCGATATTGCAGGGGCGACCAAATACTTGGAAAGAGTGGCCGATCTCGATTCCCATCCGGACGGACTTCGGGATCTGCTGAAGGCCTATTTGGAATCCGGGCGGGTCACTGACGCGGTGGCGCTCGCTAACAAACTGCTTACCGTCCATAACGACATAGAGGGAATTTCCAGGGTGGCTGAAGGCTTGATGCAGGCCGGCCACTATCAGGACGCGCTTCAGCTTTATGGCGAACACGCGGAACCTCTGCTCGCCGCCGGCTCCGTGAAGGTTCTGGAGAACCTCCACGCGATCATTGGCCACGTCCGGGACAATACTGGGGCGTTGGAGAGACTTCTCGATCTCTTCCAGAAGACCGGCGAAAAGACTCATGTGGGTGAAGTCACCGAACTTCTGGCCCATGCCTATGTGCAATCCGGCAAACTAGCCAGGGCGCGTGACCTGTACCAGACCCTGGCCGCTATGGAGCCGCAGAATTTGCTGCACATGCGGAATTACCAGCAGGTCGTGGCCATGATGGGGGGAAGCGGCGGCGAGCGGCTGATCACCGCCGAAGAGGGCGCGGTGATGATAGACGAGCTCGAGGCCACGGCTCCCATCATCGAGCAGCAGTATCCAGATAAAGTTGCGATTGCCATCCGTTCCGCTCTGACCGATGCCGATTTGTTCGTTTCCTATAACATGGCGGCCAAAGCTCTGGTGCCGCTGGTGGCCGCACTTCCGCAAGCACCGCGTGATGTGCGTCTGAATCAACGTCTTGCTGCACTGCATACTCGGGCCGAGCGTTTCGCGGAAGCCGCAATATGCTGCCGGAACTTGGAAGCGGTGTACTCGGAGGCAGGTTATCCGGACGAGGCTGTCCGCTACGGAGAACTGGCGAGGCAATACGAGGAGCGTACTGGTGCGGCGCACCCCGCTCAGAATCCGTCCACTACCCCCGAAACTAGTCCGGCAACAGCCTGGCCTGGCGCTGCTTCTGTCGAGATTTCTCACGCTCCCGCTGTACCGAGTCCCCAGTTCGTAGTGCATCACGCGACCGCGGAAGCACCCACCAAGAGCCATCTTTCGCCAGAGGCAGCGACCGAAATCGATCTTTCGGAGGAATGGGAGGGCACGCTCTCCGACGAGGTGGTCCCCCCGTCCGCACCGGTTCATGAAGCTGTAGCGGAAACAACTCCAGCACTGGCAGCGCAGGAAGCGACTGCCGACCGCCAGGCGGTAGTCGAAACCATCGAAGAGATCCGCTTCTATCTGACGCACTTTATGGGCGAGCAAGTTCGCGCCGCGATGGCCAAGCTGGAAAAGCTGACGCACGATTCCGTCACATTGTCCGCTATCCGAGCTGAAATCGAAGCAGTCGCGGCCGTAGCGCCCATTGCGGAGCCGGAAATGGTGGCAGAAGTTCAGATCGCTCCCCAGCTCCAGCAACAACGTGGGTCTTTAAACGAGTTTGTTGCTGGCCTGGAAGCTTCGCTGGGTGAAGGCTTCCACCCGGAATCTATTTCCCACGAAATACGATCCGAAGCTCAGTTTGAAGCTCACACCCAACCGCACCCGAGATTAGAAGTACAGCCAGTCGAATTCGCCAAACCGGAACTTACTGCTGCAACAAGGCA
>QIAR01000045.1 GCA_003225595.1 Acidobacteriota bacterium
AAAAATGCCAGCCCGAGTGACATCGTAATGGAACGCATCTCGAAGTCGCTTTACGACCACGCGGCGCGCCAGGTAAGGGACCGTCGTAAGCCCCACAATGGTGGCAAGCAGAAGCGCAGCCGAAGCCAGCGCAACCGTGGCCCATAGGTTCCCTGACTCACGCGAGACCGTGGAGAACAACGCTGCGCTAAAAGCCAGCACCAGCCCAACCAGTG